>USHR01000029.1 GCA_900554495.1 uncultured Collinsella sp. | reverse complement strand
GAAATTACGAGCTGATGAAGTCCGCCCCGAAGGAGGAGCATTTGGATAGACTTGCGAATGCTTTCGGAATACGGGCCGAGTCGCTGCACTATTACGACTTCAGTGATACGGATCTGATTGCTCAGGCTTTTTTCCAATTCGCCGCGACATACGGATTCGAGCCTGTTGCAAACGAGCGCTATTCTGCGCTCAAGCCGACCTCGCCCTTCATGAAGGCGTTTCTAAAAAAGTGGGCCGCTCAGTATGCTCAGATCGAGAGCGACTCCGACCGAGACGACTATGAAAGATGGAAGGACAACTACGCAGCAGACTTTGATCCGTCCCAGTTTCCCCTTCGATATGAATATGATCCGCGAGAGTCCTGGGTGCCGATTACGCCCTGGCAAAATAGGATGCAGTCCAAGAAGCTGCCAGAGCTAAGGGCGCGGTGTACCCCTGCAAAGACCCAGCTGGATTTGGCCCGAGAGGCCGATCTCTCCCTCGCAACGCTACGTTCGTATGAGCAGGGGGCTAGGGTGCCGAAATATGCGGCGCTTCAAAAACTGTCCAGCGCTCTTGAGGTGAAGAGGGGAGCGCTTGTATTTACCGATTTCGGTAGTCCTGTTCAAGCTGCTCATGCGCTATTTCAGCTCTCGGCTTCATATGGATTGATTCCGGTTCAGCTGGAAGAGGGGCCGGCGCTTCTAGCGAGAGCGCCTGTTCCCGACTCTTTTCTTTTTGAATGGGCGAAGAGGTATGAAACGCGCGTGAAGCGGGCCGATGAATACGACGAATGGCTTGATCAGTTCGACTATTTCGAGCACGATAAGTCCGATGGCTATGTCGAGAAGTTCCGGCAGCATGAGATACGCCAACCGAACGGTTCATCGCTTATTGACGGCTATGTCTATAGCGATTTCTGTCCCTTTGACGAGCGATTTAAGAAGGGGTATGCCCTGCCCTAATTGTGGTCAGATTAGCCGGCGTGAGGACCAAATGAGTATCAAACGGCGATGGGAGAATGCCTGATAGAACGGACTGAGGCAAAACGAGCGCCTCATTTACCTGCGGCACCCGTTATCGAGTGGGAATAGGCTGACAGGGCTAGCGAAACACAAACCAGCAGGTAGAAGCTCCTTACGTTCCCGTGAGGAGCTTCTTTTTTGCGAAGTTTGGTGCAAAAGTGGTTTTGGAGATGGCGAGAGACATCTTTCATTCAGAAGTGAGCGTCAGCCCCTACAAGAGGGACGGTAAGCAAGTCGGATGGAAGGGAACTCTCCACTATCACGACATGGGCGAGCTGGATTTGTTCGGCAAACCCAAGAGGAAGACAACGTCCAAGGCGGCTCTTACCAAGGGGAAGAGAGCGGCCACGGCTGAGCTTAAGCGGTGGCGCGATGACATGGAGAAAGAGGTCGAAAGCCCCGAAACGCACGATTCGGCGCGGGCGGATCGGGACCCCCGCCGATCTAGAGGCACTCGGTCAGAATCTGGAACACCTCGCTGCGCTCCAGTTTCTTGGCGCAGCCGCCGGTGAGCACGCAGGTGTCCGCAACCTTGTGCAGCGTCTCGTCGGACGCGTCGGAGCCCATCTCGGCGAAGCTCGTGGGAAGCCCCATCTCGCCGATGAACGTCTGCAGGCGGTCGATGCCCTCGAGCGCCACCGTAAGGTCGTCTTTGCCCTTGGCGTCGACGTCCCACACCTCGCGCGCCCAGCGGGCGAACTGCGCGGGCGCCTCGGGGGCCAGGTGGCGGTAGAGCGCAGGGTGGATGACCGCGAGGCCCATTCCGTGGTTGGTGTGGGTGTACGCGCCGTACTGGTGCTGGATCATGTGCGCCTGGAAGTCCGTTGACTTGCCGATCTTGAGCACGCCGTTCTCGGCCATGGCGGAGTCGTATACGAGCTCGCTTCTGGCATCGAGGTTCTGGTCGTCGTCCGCGATGAGGCGCATGTTGCGGATGACGTTACGCTGGATGGCGAGGTTGATGTCGTCGGTGACGTTGCGTCCGCGCGGGCTTCCGAAATAGCTCTCCATGCAGTGCGAGAGCGTGTCGAACGCGCAGCTCATGAACTGCGCGTGCGGTACGGTGAGCGTGAGTGCCGGGTCGAGCGCCGCCCACATGGGCATCGCCCCCAGATAGGCGCCCTTCACGTGCGTCTCCTCGTTGGTGATGACGGCGCCGTTGTTCTGCTCGGCACCCGTGCCGGAGAGCGTAACGATGCAGCCCATGGGGATGAACGAACTCGGCATCTTGCCGTCGGCGTGCTCGAACGTCTCGATGTCCTCGTCAAGCATCGCCTGCGCGGAGACCACCTTGCAGCAGTCGAAGACCGACCCGCCGCCGACGGCGAGAATGAAGTCGACCTGCTCCTCGCGTGCGAGCGCGGCGCCTTCCTGGCACTTCTCGTAGGTCGGATTGGGCATGATGCCGCCGAAGTCCACCACGCGCTTGCCCGCGCTCGTGAGCTTATCGACCACGTGGCCGTAGACGCCGGTTCGCTTGACCGAACCTCCGCCGTAGGCGAGCATCACTGTCTTGCCCATGGCACCCATCTCGGCGTCGAGTGCCTGGTCCATGGCCCCCTCGCCGAAGTAGTTCCTGACCGGGTAGTCGTACGTGAATGAGTTCATGGCAATTCCTCCTAGTAAGTTATCAGTGCGGTCTGACCGCTCGTCTACAAGTTGCGCACGAGCCCGGACATCCATTCGATGGTGGCGGGGTCGTGGTGGTCGAAGAACGCGCTGCGCCCGGTGTCGAGCGCGGCGATGGCGACCATCTCGTCGTCGCCCAGCGCGAAGCCGAAGACGTCGAAGTTTTGCTCCATGCGATCGCGGTGCGTGCTCTTAGGGATACAGACCACACCGCGCTGCAGCAGCCAGCGCAACACGACCTGGGCAACCGTCTTGCCGTGCGCCTCGCCGATGCGAGCGAGGACCTCGTTGCGGAAGAGGTCGTTTCTGCCCTCCGCAAAGGGCGCCCAGCCCTCCATGGCTACCTCCTTGCCGACCATGTACTCGTGCGCCTCGCGCTGCTGGAAGAACACGTTGCACTCGACTTGGTTCACGTCGGGGGCGATGCGGTTGAACGAGATGAGGTTTGCGAGATGATCGGGGTAGAAGTTAGCTGTGCCTATGGCGCGGATAACGCCCTGCTCGTAGAGCTCCTCCATGGCGCGCCACGCGCCGAAGACGTCGCCGAACGGCTGGTGGATGAGGTAGAGGTCGACGTAGTCGAGCCCCAGCCGCTTGAGCGACGCGTCGAAGCCGCGCTTGGCCCCCTCGTAGCTCGCATCCGACATCCACAGCTTGGTCGTCACGAACACCTCGTCGCGCGGCAGGCCGCTCGCACGAATGGCGGCCCCGACCGCCTCTTCGTTGCCGTAGCTCGCGGCCGTGTCGAGCAGCCGGTAGCCGACCGAGAGCGCGTCCTCCACGGCGCGCTGGCATTCCGCGGCGTCCGGAATCTGGTACACGCCGAAGCCGAGCTGCGGCATCCTGACGCCGTTGTTCAAGGTGATGTAGTTCATGGTGCCTTCCTTTCTCGCAACTTGACGTATCCACCATACGAGGGGAGCCGCGTCGGCGGAAGTTTCCGTTGGTGAGGGTTCTATAACGCTGGGGTGTGCACGGTGTTATAACCCGTGGGTTCTAGGCGTCACCTCAAAGAGATCGGCGCCGAGCTCGTCGGCGATGGCCTGAGCTACGACAGCGGTGTGGCCCTGTGCCGAGTAGTAGGCCACGAGGACGTTGCCGTCTGCAGCGGGCACTGCGGCGGACTCGTCCTCGACAGTCGACTGGTCCTCGGCGGCGGCTTGGTTGGTCCGTTATTGTCTGAGCGCTACTCCTGCGCGTCGAAATCGGGGCGTATGGCCAGGTAGCCCGCGAGTGCTTCCTCAGTGGCGGTGTAGTAGGTCATGGTCCCGTCGAGCTTGGCAATTTCAGCCATCTCGTCTTCGGTGAGGGAGAAGTCGAAGATGTTCGCGTTGTCGGCGATGTGGGCGGGGTTCTTGGAGCCGGGGATGATGGAGGTGCCCATTTGCACGTGCCAGCGCAGGATCACCTGGGCCGGGGTCTTGCCGTACTTCTCGGCGAGAGCGACGAAGACGGGCTCCTCCAGAAGACCTTTGTCGCCGTGGCCGAGCGGGTACCACGCCTCGATCACCGTGCCGTACGGCGCGAGGTAGGCGCGCAGGTCGCGCTGGGCGTGGTAGGGGTGGCACTCAACGGTCACGAGCTGCGGCTTGATGCCGGCGACCTCGATGACCTCGGCGATCTTGTCTTGCGGGAAGTTGGAGAGGCCGAGGGCGCGCACCTTGCCCGCGCGGTACGCCTCCTCCATCGTGCGCCACGCGGCCAGGTAGTCGCCTACCGGCTGGTGCAGGATGAGCATGTCGACGTAGTCGAGCCCCAGGCGCTGGAGCGTGGCGTCCACCGCCGGCATGCCTGCGTCGTAGACGCTCGGCCAGAGCTTGGTGGAGGCGAAGATCTTGCCGCGCGCGATGCCGCTCTTGGCGATGGCACGGCCCACGGCGCGCTCGTTCATGTAGGCGTTGGCGGTGTCGATGTGCTCGTAGCCAGCCGCGAGCGCGGCGGTTGCGGCCGCCTCGGCCTCGACCGGGGTCATGAGGAAGGTGCCCAAACCCTCGATGGGCATCTCTACGTCGTTGTTGAGCTTCAGATACTCCATGGTCTCCTCCTTAATGGTGACTTTTCGAATACAAGGCTACGGCGTTTACTGACGCGCGAGAAGTTCACGTTGGAATGATGGATATAACCATGGGGTATATACGGCACATAATGCGTGACAGGAGGATCGATGTACAACCCACAGCTTGACACTTTCATCCGCGTGGCGGAGGCGGGCAGTTTCTCCAAGGCGGCACAAGAGTCCTTCATCACGCCCACGGCCGTCATCAAGCAGATGAACCTGCTGGAGTCGCGGCTAGGCCTTACGCTGTTCCACCGATCGCATCAGGGGCTTTCGCTTACGCGAGCAGGCAGGTCGCTGCTCGCCGACGCCCGCCATATCGTGCAGTACTCTCAAGAATCAATCGCACGCGCCCGCGTCGCCGAGCGCGGAGAGAAGCGCATCATCCGCGTGGGAGTGTCGCTCATGACGCCCAGCACGCCGCTCACGAAGCTGTGGCCGAAGGTGAAGGAACGTTGCCCCGGCATGAGCCTTCAGGTGGTCACGTTTGAAAACACACCCTCGGCGGCGCGCGGTTTGGCGAACCTCGGGCAAGACATGGATATCGTGGTGGGGATTTTCGACGATGCCTTTCTTAAAGAGCGCGGGTGCCTGGGCCTCGAGCTTTCGCGCGAGCCGCTCTGGTGCGCCGTTCCCGTCGACAGCGAGCTCGCCAAACGCGACATCGTCACATTCGACGACCTCCACAATCACAGTCTTATGCTTATACGCCGGGGCTGGAACACCGAAATCGACCGCGTACGCGACGAGATACTCTTGCATCATCCTCAAATCGCGCTCGTAGACTTCCCGCAATATCGGGTGGAGGTGTTCAATCGCGGCGCGAACGAGGACCTCGCGCTTGCGACGCTGCCGTTGTGGGCCAACGTCCACCCCATGCTCAAAACCGTCCCTACCGATTGGGACTGTCTCGTGTCTTACGGGCTGCTTCATTCGCCGCACCCCGCAGACCATGTGCGGGAGTTCCTCGATGCGGTGTCTGCCGTGCTCGAGGCAAAGCATCGATAGGCAATCGCGAACAGATGCGCTTATGCCTATGGGAATAACGGGAACTGGCTTCTGAGCTTGCGTTTTGATACCGTCGAGTACCGCCCGATGTTGTTTCGGCGTCGCCATAGAGCAAAGCCATCAGCGAAATGACGGGAATAACAGCCTCCGAACCTTCTGTTCGGAGGCTTTCTTTTTGCATGTCTGCCTAAACGACTCCTTGCCAAAGCCCCTTGAGCATCGGGCGGCATTATTGAGCGTGGGCGCTATCGTAGGTATCTTTGATCTCTTCCGGCAAATCGTCGGGAATCAGCGCCTTCACTCTATCCTCGTTGCCATCTTGGATCGCCTGCTCGTAGTACCAGCATTTGAACTTCAACATATCCAGCGCACGGTTCATGTTCGCGATTTCCGATTCCATGTGGGCCTTCCGCTCCTCGAACATGGCCTTGCGCTTGGGATATGTCGATGGGCCCTCCGCGCACCATTCCATGAACAGCCGGATGTCCTTGATCTCCATCCCAGCCTTCTTTAAGCATTCGATGACCCGAAGCGCCTCGAGTTCCGTATCGCCGAATCGGCGAATGCCGGATGTCCGCTCCAATTCCGGGAACAATCCCTGCTTGTCGTAATAGCGCAGCGTGGAAACGGGCAGACCGAACATATCCGCCACCTGTCCGATTGTGTACATGGTTCCTCCGGACAAATCTCGAATTTACTCCTTGACCTAAAGTTAGGTTTAGGTATTACCTTTATTTTCGTCAATATATATAAGGAGTGCAAGGGATTTTCGCCAAAGGCGCGCGCTTGCCGGAACGGTTTTCGCCGGCGGCGTGAACGGCGTGGGCGAAATCGCCGGGCATCCCGCTCTGGAGCAGGCGCATCGAATGGGCATGGAAATCTAGGCGCGGCTTAGCTGCGCGAAAGCAGTTTGTACTCAAAACCATCGACAGGAGGAATCAAACATGACGATTAAGCAGACAGCGGGCAGGGATGCCCTGGGGGACTTTGCCCCCAAATTTGCACAGCTCAATGACGATGTGCTGTTCGGCGAGGTATGGAGTCGAGAAGACGGGCTTTCCCTTCGAGATCGCAGCATAGTGACGGTGGTTGCCCTAATGGCGCAGGGCCTGACGGACTCTTCGTTTCAATATCATCTGATGTCCGCAAAGAACAATGGCGTGACCAGGGCTGAGATAGCGGAAATCCTTACGCATGCGGCGTTTTATGCGGGATGGCCCAAGGCGTGGGCGGCCTTTCGCATGGCGAAGGAGGTCTGGGCGGATGACAATGCCGCTGATGCAAGAGCTAAGCATCAAAACGAGATGGCCTTTCCCATCGGTGCCCCCAACGACGCATTTGCGAAGTACTTTATCGGGCAAAGCTACCTCGCGCCCCTTTCCACCGAGCAGGTCGGCATTTACAACGTTACGTTCGAGCCAGGCTGCCGCAACAACTGGCACACCCATCACGCCAAAAGCGGCGGCGGGCAGATTCTCGTCTGCGTGGCTGGCCGAGGGTTTTACCAGGAATGGGGCAAACCGGCACAGGAGCTGTGCCCCGGCGATGTAGTAAATATTCCCGCAGGCGTAAAGCACTGGCATGGTGCGGCGCCCGACAGCTGGTTCTCCCATCTCGCGGTGGAGGTTCCGGGCGAGGAGGCCTCCAACGAGTGGTTGGAGCCCGTGGACGACGAGCAATACCTTAAAGCGACTGACAAGGAGGTTTAGGTATGGAACAGTTGAATCTGACGCAGGAATGGGACAAAGTATTTCCCAAAAGCGACAAGGTTGAGCACAGCAAGGCGACCTTCCATAACCGATACGGCATCACGCTGGTGGCTGACGTCTACGTGCCTAAGAACGCGGAAGGCAAGCTGCCCGCCATCGCCGTCAGCGGCCCTTTTGGCGCGGTGAAGGAGCAGTCCTCCGGTCTGTACGCGCAGAAAATGGCGGAGTTGGGCTTTTTTGCAATTGCCTTTGACCCGTCCTATACCGGCGAGAGCGGCGGCACACCCCGCTATGTAGCATCGCCGGACATCAACACCGAGGACTTCTGCGCAGCGGTGGATTTCCTCTCTGTGCAGGAAAGCGTTGACCCGGAGCGTATCGGCATCATCGGTATCTGCGGTTGGGGCGGCATGGCAGTCAATGCGGCGGCCATCGACACCCGTATCAAAGCTACCGCGGCTATGACCATGTACGATATGACCCGCGTGACCGCAAACGGCTATTTTGACGCCGAGGATTCCGAGCAGGCGCGCTTTGAAAAGCGGAAAGCGCTGAACGCGCAGCGCACCGAGGACTATAAAAACGGCAGCTATGCGCTGGCGGGCGGCGTGGTCGATCCGCTACCGGAGGATGCGCCGCAGTTCGTAGCGGACTATTACGCCTACTACAAAACTCCGCGAGGCTATCATCCCCGCAGCCTGAACTCCAACGGTGGCTGGAATGTGACGTCCTCGCTGTCGTTTATGAATGTGCCGATTCTGCAGTACGCCGGCGAGATCCGCTCCGCCGTGCTGCTGGTGCACGGCGAGAAGGCGCACTCCCGCTATTTCAGCGAAACCGCGTATAGCAAGCTGACGGGGGACAACAAGGAATTGCTCATTATCCCCGGTGCCAGCCATACCGACCTCTACGATCAGATGGATATCATTCCGTTCGAAAAGCTGAAAGCGTTCTTTGAGGAGTATTTGAAATAAGACGAACCTTGCTTTTTACTTATTAACGGTCATGCATTTAGCGAGGACGGTTTGCGGTAAGACGCCTCGCCGCGTTACTCGTCGCCTGCCCGCGCCGCCGAGAGCAGGGTGCGCAAGTCGGCTTGGATCGCCTCCGCCTTACTTCCGAGCTGCAGTGGTGCCGAGCCGCCCGAGATGTTTACGCTCAACAGGTGCGCATCCGGCAGCTTTGAGGTCATGCTCCAGAACGGGAGCGTGATGATGCCAGGGGTCATCTCGCCCACGCCGAGCTCCAACAACAGCACGCGGCTACTACCGCGCTCGCGCACGAAGCGCTCATATCGTTCGAGGCCCTCGCGCCATGCCACACCCTGCAGAAACGTGTCGTCGCGCACCCACGGTATAAGCTGCCAGCCACAGTGCGGGCATCGGGGAACATCTTCGCTGCGGACCTCGAACCCCGCCATGCCCGTGAGCATACGCTCGACGTAGGGACTCGCGTCGAAGAGCTCGTCGCAGCATGGCTGCTTGCATTGAAGGTATGCGAAGCTTCCCTGATAGTTACAGGCTCTCTCGGCGGGAAACGTCTTCTCGACCTGGGTGTCCACATTGGTGCTCAGGATGAAGTAGTCCTTATGGTCGATGAGGGACCGTAGGTCGAGATAGGGCTGCGAGGCCGGCTCGCGTAGCATGAAGTCGATGTATCGCGCGTAATAGGCCCATTGCTGCTCGAGGCTGGGGTAGAGGTGGTAGAAGCCGTCGAAAAGGCTCTTGAAGCCAAAGGCTTGCTGCCAGTCCGCCATTCCTGCGCGCGTCATGCCCGCGCGGTTGTAATGGTTGAACCCGGCGGCGCTCGACATGCCCGAGCCGATGCCAACGACGATGGCGTCGGCATCGTCGATAAGGCTTCGAAGCCTACGCGCTTCCCTCTCTAGAGACGGCATTGGGCGATCTCCTCGAAAGCCGGGGTCATATCGCCGTCAACGAGAATCGTCTCGCACGATGCATCGGGCGCTATGGCCTGGCTGTAGTTGAACACGATGTAGGTGGCGTGCTCGCTGTCGTTCGCGACCTGAGCGAGCATGCGCTTTATGATGCCGTTGCGCAGCCCCACGCCAAGCTCGAGAATGACAACCCTGCCATTGTGATGGACTTGCACAAGGCGTGCGAGCTCTTCGAGCTGTGCCATGGCGAGGGTATCTGGATGGGCGAGACGCCGTTCGTCAATCGACGTGCGTATGCTCCCCTCCGTTTCGAGCACACTGTTCTCGTTGAACCCTGCGCGTGCGAAGTGTCCGTCGATATTGCACGTGATCACGAAGGTGTCAGCGTGCTCCGTAAGATGCCGCAGCCTATTCATGAGCGGGCTGGGCTCATACTCGACATACTCCTTTTGATGGAACCGCTCGGCCCATCGGCGTCGTACGTTTGCATCTGGAGAGGCGAGCCCCTGCAGTATGCAGCCGATGCCGTCGGCCTGGGCGAGGTCCCCGTACGCCTCTCGGAAATGGGCGTCGGCGCAGAAGAGATTGAGCCCCTCCGCCATGTCGAGCCCGTTGCTGGCGCCGATGATGACAAGGTCCGCCTCGGAAAGCGCCCTGCCTATGCGAACTGCTTTCGCCGTCTCCATGCACTACCTCCCCAGCGTCTTGCGCACGTCGGCGAGTACGTCGGCGATGTCGGCGCGAACGGCGAGGCCCCGATCATCGATCGCGCGGGGGAGAAACTGCGTCTTGTTGTTTACGGCGATGTAGCTAGCCTGCGGCAACTGCGCCGTGAGGTCCCAGAACGGCTCCTGGATAAACGCGGGCGTCATGCGGCCCACGCCCAGCTCGAGGAAAAGGATCCTCTGCCGCGCGTGCGCGTCGAGCCAGTCGGACACCTTGCGGTACTGCTCCTCGTAGAGCTCGCCCTGCAGGAAGTTGCCGTAGCCGCGAACCCAAGGGAACGCCTCTGCCCCGCAGTGCGGGCAGCGTGGCACGAGTTCTGTCGGAACCTCAAGGCCGTCTCCCATGGCCTCTACCATTCGGGAGACCGGCTCGATGGCGTCCCATACCTCGTCGGTACAGCAACGGGAGCACTGGAAGAAGCGGTGGTCGCCTTGGATCTCTGCCACCTTCTCCCAGGGGTAGATTTTCATGAACTGCGTGTCCTGGTTGGTGGTGAGTACGAAGAAATCCTTCTCGGCGAGAATGGCGTCGAGGTCCTTGTAGGGCTTGCGCAGCGGGGCGTTGAGCGTAGTGTCGAGGAAGGTGGCGAGGTATCCCCAGCGCGCCTCGGCGGTGGGCCAGCGGTAGGACGACCCTTCAAAAGCGCCCCTGAAACCGTAGCGCTCGGCGAATTTGCCGAAATGCCTGCGATAGGTCGCGTTGTCCTCGTAGTAGAAGTCGCCGCCGCCCGCCGCGGAGAGTCCGGAGGCCCCGCCTACAAGCACGCAATCGGCTTCATCGATCATGCGGGCAAACGTTTCGATTTGCTGGTCGTAGGGCTCGGGCTCGCGGGCACTCAGCTCATAGGGCGTGCCGCCGGTGCGGTAGGCGGCCTGATGGGAAAACGATTGGTTGGTGAGTTCGATAACGAGCCGCTCGTATAGAGTCACTTGATACTCTCTTTCAACTACAATGAACAGGTGTCTATAAAAAGTATCAATGTTGATTTGCGTCAGAGCAATGAACAGTTTCGAGCTGCTGTCGATAAACGAGCGGCTTCTGGATATTGTTGAGCGCTGCAATTGGAGGGGCCATGGAATCGGGGAAGATCGATCGTCGCCGACGCTATACGCTCTCGGTCATACGGGAGGCGTTCTTTGCGCTGCTGGCCGAGGTCGGCTTCGCGAAGATGACGGTGGCGGATATCTGCCGCCGCGCCGATATCAACCGCGGCACGTTCTATTTGCACTACGAGGACAAGTTCGCGCTGCTCGACGCGCTTATCGATGAGGCCCTGGCGGCGGCGCCCCCACTCGAGGGAACGGAGGCGGGGGCCCTCTGCCAGCGCCCGCCGGCAAACGATGACTATTATCTGCTCTACTCGGATGACGATGCGTACGCCCGGGTGGCGCAGCGCGTCGTCGAGCGCGGCGCTGAGCAGATGGTCCCCTCTATCATGGAGAAGACCGGGCTTTCGCGCGAGGACGCCTATCTGCTCTTCGTCCACAACGTCCAGGGAAATCTCGCGGTCAACCGTCTGCTCGGTTGGAGGCGAGGGCCCGAGTTCGCCCACGCCCAGGAGCTGCTCAGCGCCTATTCCGAAGGGGGCATGCGGGCGGTATCGGCCCCTTGCACACCGATCGTGAATTAGAACATGATAGCGTCGTCGGCCGTGAAGGCATCAAGGGATCCCTGCTTGACCTGGATACAGACGTATGTGATGCCCGAGTCGGACGCGGCACGGAACTGGCGGTGTGCGACGGGGGAAATGCGCAGCCAGTCGCCGGCTGCAAGCTCGATATCCTCACCGTCGATCGTGACTGAGCCGGCGCCTTCGAGCACGCCATAGATCTCCTCGTTTTCCTTGTGTGCATGGACGAACGGAACGCCAGCGCCGGCGGGAAGATTGTTGACACTCACCTCTGCCCCGGTAAGCCCGAGCACCTCGTGCAGCTCGACACGGCTCTCATTTCCGATGTGGGTCTTTGCATAATTAGCCATAATGGTTCCTCTCTTTGGGTTGATTTTCCTTGCAGGCATCTCCTGCGCGAGTTATATTCAACGCGAAGGCGCATGCAAATACGAGTACGCACATATTTGTAACTGCGTACTTTTTTGTGAAACCGGTACGGTCAAGGAGGTTGGGTCTCCCATGATGGCGAAAGAGGAGCTTCCGGAGTGTCCGGTCGCAACGGCGGTAGCGCTCATTGGCGGAAAGTGGAAACTGCTCATTATCCGTAACTTGCGCGTACGCCCTTGGCGTTTCAACGAGTTGCGCCGCAACCTTGAGGGGATCTCTCAGAAGGTGCTTACCGACAGCCTGCGGCAGATGGAGGATGATGGGCTGGTCTTTCGCCATGACTATGGCGAGAATCCTCCCCGCGCTGAGTATGGCCTTACCGAGCTCGGCCGCCAGATGATGCCCATCATGGACTCGCTCGCAGACTTCGGCGCCTATTACAAGACGGTCGTTTCGTAGCGGACAGGCTGCTTAGGGGGGCGGAGAGCCGCTACGAGTACGATAGCGATTCTCCTGCGGCTGCCGTCGATTCCGTAGTTATAAAGCGGAAGGAGACTGCAATGGGGTCGTCCGCCCCACAAGAAGGCCCTCCCTTCCCGGTATGGCGCCGACATGCGCACGCTGGCTCAAACTGCTCGATGCGCGAAGTGTTGTTATGGCTTCACTCAGCCTGCGGACGCCCAATCATCCGTGTACCACATTCTGCCCATGTGCATGGGCGGCTGCCTCCACCGCCACATGGTCTCCGGCGTGCACCGTTACCCTTGGTTCAAAGACGACCCCGCTGCTTACATCCTCGCCAAAACCCGCGCCGCCCGCAAAGGCCGCCAATAAAACCTCCAGCTCTGCTTGGCCTTGGGAATAAAAGTCAAACTTGCCGGATCCACGCCTCGCGCAAGGGCCGTTCTACTTCCCAAACCTGATCTGCCTGTCGCACAGCTCGAGGGCGACAAGGGAAGCCTGGGCCACCTCCTTGATATCCTCTGCGAACTACTGGAGTGCGGCACAGTCGGATGAGTGGACCGTTTTCGTTGGAGCTTGGTTGTTTGCCTGTGTGAATGGCGTATATGTTTTAGTTAGCGGTTGCGACGCCTTGTTGCGGAAATACCAACTGCTGCAACTGCGCCACCGGCAACACTCAGGGCGACAGCCATCGCACTGTTGTCGCCCGTCGCGGGTAGGGTGGTCCCGGCTGGTTTAACCGCCGCTACTGCCTTAGTGGAAACGGGATTTGCCGCGGGCTTTTCTGCCTTGGGCTGCGGTGTGGGCTCGGGCTTGGTTTCCGGTTCGGGTTTGACCTCTGGGCTCGGTTTAACACTTGGATCGGGTTTGGAACCGCTCGTATCGGTTGCAATCAAGTGCACGTCGCTGTCGAAGACGTAGCGGATGTAGTAATCGTGCCGCGTCTCGTGCATAATCCCCTGCCCGCTGTCGAAGTCGCGGTCAACGTGTGTGCCAAGGTGGGTTGAGCTGATGAGGTTCAGCCTGTAAGGGATTTGGTCGTCGGCGTAGCCGCCTGTAAAGACTGCGGTTGCTCTAACGTGATTGTCGATCATGGTCAGGGCAATAGAGACGCTGGCCTCTTTGGGGTTCTCGGTTTTTATAAGGCCTTCGGTATCGGTGTCGATCTTGAAGAGATGGACGGTGTCGTTAAGCCCGTAGATGAAGTCCTCGGGTTTGTCGGGGAAATCGTATACAAACGCCTCATTCTGGACCAACATGAAGGCAGGAGGGAGCTCCAGGTCATAGTTATGGTCGACAACGGTGGTAGCTGTGAAGTTGCCGTCCGTGTTGGCTTCGCTGCGGGTAATGGGCGTTGCAGTATCGGGTTCGGGCGTTTCGGCCGCTTGTGCCGAACCGGGTAGCAAGAGCTGCCCTGACACAAGAATAATCGCTCCGAAGGCGACTACCCTAACGCCCGCATGACGCTTGACGCTGCGGATAAACGAGCTGGTTCGATCGTTCTGGGTTTGTGGCGCATGCTGTCCATACATAAGACGCTCCTTGTTCGTAGGCCGGTTTCCGCGGATCTATATTGCGCCTGGCCGATGCGGCTAGGCTCTTTCACGCGAACGCTTACGCGAGCAGGGAGAAAGCTCAAGCTAATTTTCCCACAGTCGATACTTTGTGAGCAACGATTTGCTGTTCAATTCTCGAAGAGAGAATCAAGGCGGTCGAGGAGTTATCAGGCAATGAGATTGTGTCTAGAGAACACGAACGAGAGATGCGATCTACAGACGACTGAATAGCTCTATCTGTTTTGGTTACAACGAAATGTGTGCCGCGCGCCTGCGGCATGAAGAAGGGAGATTCTTATGAATATCGTTGTATTGAGTGGTAGCCCGCGCAAGGGCGCTAATACCGACACCATGGTCGAGGCGTTTGCCGAGACCGCGCGCGAGGCCGGCCATACGGTCGAGGTCATCCGCGTTGCCGGCAAGAAGATTGCTGGTTGCCTGGGGTGTCAGTACTGCTTTGCCCATGAGGGGGCCTGCGTGCAGAAGGACGACATGGCCGGTGTGGTCGAGACACTGAAAGGCGCCGATATGGTTGTCTTCGCTTCGCCTATCTACTGGTTTGATATCACTGCGCAGGAGAAGGCCGCCATCGACCGCCTGTACG
>USHR01000028.1 GCA_900554495.1 uncultured Collinsella sp. | reverse complement strand
AGACGCGCTCGACGGCGGCGCGGTATTCGTCGACCTTTTTGGTCTTACGTACGAGTTTGTGAACGGTAGCGGGGTTGGCGAAAGCGCACTTGGCGTAGAACCACCACTCCTTCATACGAAAAACCGCATTACCGCCAATCTCTTCTGCATAGGCCGCAAACAGCGTATCGTGGAAACGCTGCAGCTCAGCAGCCGTTGCAGCGGGGCTGCCCTTGACCATGCGAGCCAGCGCGGGGTTCGCAAGCAAGCCACGCCCCAGCATCACATGGCGTGTCCCGGGATAGGCCTCCATCAGTGCGTCCATATCCTCAAGATCGAAAATGTCGCCGTTATAGGCCACGGGGAACGGCGCGCGCTCCAGCGTCTCGCCATAAAACTCTTTGCGCGGCGAGCCCATATAGCGGTCCTTCTGTACGCGCGGATGCACGATCAGCTCTGCCAGCGGCATGTGGCAATACAGATCGAGCACGCGCTCGTATTCGTCGTCGCTCTCCAGCCCCAGCCTGGTCTTTACCGATACCGGCAACGGCGACCGCTCGCACACATCACTCAAGAACACCTCGAGCTCGTCGAGATTGCGCAAGAAACCCGAGCCCTTGCCCTTAGCGACAACCGTTCCCGAAGGGCAACCCAGGTTGAGATTGACCTCCCGATAGCCCATGTCGGCGAGCACCTGTGCCGCCCACACAAACTCGTCCGCGTTCTTGGACATGAGCTGGGGCACCACGTTGAGCCCTTGGTTGTTAGCCGGATCGACTTCCTTAAACGCCTTGCCGCCAAAGCGGTTTCCCACCCGCGGCGGCGGCAAAAACGGCGTGTAATAGCAATCGAGCGCACCGAAGCACTCCGCATGCACACGACGGAACACATGCCCGGTAATCCCCTCCATAGGGGCCAACGATAGAATCATCAACATCTACCCTCAAATCAATGCAGCAAAGGGACTGCCCCCTTGTCACATCCTATTCAAACGGTTCAGAAACTCTTCGCAGACGCGGGAACGCAGGCGATATTTTTTCCATACCAGATACGACGCAATGGTAAGCGGCGGCTCAAATGGGACAAAACGCAAATCGCTGCCTTCATCTATCTGCAGCAAGCTTCCAATGCTAACCGCACACGCAACGCCCGAACGCACCAGATGTGACGCGTTGCCGATCAGGTCGAAATGCCCCACGATGTTGAGTTCATCGACGCCAAGGACGCCACTCGACCACGTTTCTAGGTCCAGCGCTCGATTCAAGGTGCGCGAACTCACCAGCAGCGGCATATTCGCCACGTCCGCAGGCGTCAGCACGTCCCGGCCGCCCCATGGACCGCTCGCGGCAACAACAGCACCGACTCGATCCGCCTCGGGCATACGAATCCATTCGTATTTCTCGACGTTAACGGGCTCCAGCAACAACGCAAAGTCGAGCAGGCCACGCTCCAGACGCTCCTCCACCGCATCGGCGTTACCGGTATAGAGCTCAATCGTCACTCCGGGATAATTCCGATGCAGCTCTGCAAAGGCATCGAGCACCAGCCGCATCGATTTGGTTTCGCCGGCGCCAATGCGGATAACGCCCGTAATGCCGAGCTCCCGATCCGCCAACTCCAGCTCGGTCTGCTCCACCAGCAAGACAATCTCCTCGGCGCGTTGGCGCAGGCGCATGCCATCGCTCGTGAGCACGCACGATCGATTGGTGCGCTCGAACAGTTTCACGCCCAGCTCGCGCTCAAGATCAGCTATCTGGCGCGAGAGCGTGGGCTGCGTCACATGTAGCACGTTGGCAGCTTCGGTCATGTTTTCCTCGCGGGCCACAGCAAGAAAATAACGCAGCGTTCGCAGCTCCATACTTGCCCCTTCGTGCACAACGGGGAACCTCATTCGGTCCGTTTCATTCTACATACGTAATCCGTATATCTAGCTAGTCGCTATAAGCAATATACATTATCAAATCTCGAAACTATCGTTACAGAAGAGAACCATCGAGAAAGGAAACGCATGGAATACATCACGCTCAATAACGGCACCAAAATCCCCCAGCTAGGACTTGGCACGTATCTGCTTAAACCCGACGATGCCCAATCGTCGGTTACCTCCGCACTCGGCATGGGGTATGAGCTCATCGACACTGCCAATGCATACGTGAATGAGCGAGCAGTGGGTCGTGGCGTGCGCGAATCAGACTTGCCGCGCGAAAACGTGTATCTCGAAACCAAGCTCTGGCCCTATTTTTACAACAGCGACACCGCCGTCGACGAAACGCTCGAGCGTCTGAACACGCCTTACATCGACCTCATGATTCTGCACCAACCCGCAGGCGACTACTTGGCGGGCTATGAGAAGCTTGAGATCGCGTACAAGGAAGGCAAGCTCCGCTCCATCGGAATCTCCAATTTCGACGAGAACGAAATCGAGAAGCTTCTCGCAAATTGCGAGATCGTTCCATCCCTTATTCAGGTCGAGTGCCATCCGTATTTCCCGCAGACCGAACTGAAGAAGTTGCTCGCCCAGCACGACATTGCGTTGCAGGCGTGGTACCCGCTCGGCGGGCGCGGTAACAGCAGCATCATGGACGAGCCCGTCGTGCGAGACCTCGCTGTCAAGTATGGCAAAACGCCTGCTCAAATCATTATGCGCTGGCATATCCAAGAGGGAAATATCGTCATTCCAGGCTCACAGAATCCGACGCACATCGCCGACAACATCGATGTCTTCGACTTCGAGCTCACAGATAACGACATGACCGCCATGGCAACCCTCGATCGCGGGAAACGCTTCTATGAGCGCACGCCCGAGAAGCTTGCGCAATATGCCGCTTGGAAGCCCGACGTTGAGAACCAGAAATAGGAGCATCGTGCAGTACACAACTCTCGGACGTTCCGGCATCAAAGTCTCTAAACTCTGCCTGGGAGGCATGAGCTTTGGCGAGCCCAGCCCCGACTTTCATCAGTGGACCATCGGACCCGACGACACACGCGCCGTCATCAAACGCGCGCTCGACACCGGAATCAACTTTATCGATACCGCGAACTGCTACAGCTTTGGCGCGAGCGAAGAGTACATAGGCGCCGCCCTGCGCAATCTGGGCATCGCTCGCGAGAGCGTCGTGCTGGCCAGCAAGGTTCACTTCAACGAGGGCGGCCTTTCCGCCGACGCCATCAAACGCGAGATCGAAGGCTCGCTCAAGCGCTTGGGCACCGATTACCTAGACCTCTACATCATTCACCGCTTCGATTACGACGTCCCCATGGAAGAGACCATGGAGGCGCTCAACGACTTGGTACGCGAGGGCAAGGTTCGCGCGCTTGGCGCCAGCGCTATGTATGCTTACCAGCTGCACAACCTGCAGATCGTCGCGCGCGACCACGGATGGGCGCCCTTTACGAGCATGCAGTGCCACTACAACCTGCTGTACCGAGAGGACGAGCGGGAGATGATTCCGGTGTGCCGCCAGTTTGACATGGCCCTTACGCCATACAGCCCCCTGGCGTCGGGACACCTCTGCCGCCCCACATGGGATAGCTCGAGCACACGTGGCACCACCGACACGACCATGGCCAATAAGTATGACCATGACCGCGACATCGACATGCCCGTCGTTGAGCGCGTGGCCAAGGTCGCCGCCGATCATGACGTGTCGATGGCGCAGATTGCGCTGGCGTGGCACTGGGCGCGTGGGGTCGAGGCACCCATCGTGGGTTGCTCCAAGCCCGAGCGCGTCGACGATGCCGTGGCAGCGCTCGACGTAACGCTCTCCCCCGCCGAGATCGACTTCCTCGAGGAGCTTTATCAACCGCACGCGCTCGTTGGCCCCAAGGCCCGTCCCGGCGAAAAGCCGCTTGCTGGCACTACCAAAGTCAAAATCGCAAAGTAACGACATGGACGACAGCATCATCGACGGCCTACACGACGCCGGCTGTAGCGAAGATCTCATCGAGCTGTACAGCTCGGCCGCCAGCGACTGCGCGCGTATTTGTCTACTAAAACGGTATCGTCGCGAATTGCTCGACGATATCCACTCGGGACAGCAAAAACTCGAGCGCCTTGACTATCTCATCTACCGGCTACGCAACGCCTCAACCGAATGCAGGACAAACCGCACGGCATCGCGGTCATGAGAAAGCGCCAAACGCACCTCAGCATAAGGCCCAAACCACAGCAACGAAAGGAACTCCATTGGCTAAGACACTTGTGACATATTTCAGCGCAACGGGTACCACGAAGGACGTTGCATGTCGCCTGGCTCGTGTAGCGGACAGCGACCTGTTCGCCATTGTACCCGCCAATCCATACACAAGCGCCGACCTTGACTGGCGTGACAAACAGAGCCGCAGCACACTCGAGGCAGCCGACCCCTCCTGCCGCCCCGTCATAACCTCCAGAGTCGAGCACATCGAAGACTACAACACCATCTTTTTGGGATTTCCCATCTGGTGGTACGTAGCTCCGGCGATTGTCAGCACATTCCTTGAGTCTTACGACCTGACGGGCAAAACAATCGTCCTGTTTGCCACCTCGGGCGGGAGCGGAATGGGCAAGACAGCGTCGATCCTTAGAGCAAGCGCTCCAGGCGCAAAGATCGTTGACGGCGGCGCCCTCAACAACGTAAGCGACACCGAACTCGAGAAGTTCGCGGCAAGATACCTCTAGCGCGGCGCGTCGGAGGCCCAAGTCGACAATCCGCCCAAGACAGAAGCGGTCACCCGGCACCCACTACCCCTCCAGCCGTCCCTATGCAACGAAGGTGAATGGTTTTCCCGAAAAGTGAACGAGTAAAAAGTATTAGACCTCGATTTACATGCCACTCAATGTGACAAAGGGACTGTCCCTTTGTCACATTATTCGGAGCGCAGGGCCTCTACGGGATCTTTTTTGGATGCACTGCGGGCCGGTAGCAAACCGGCGACGACCGTTAGCAGCACCGAAATTGCGATGAGCACCAGCGCATCCTGCACGGGCAAGCTCATCAGGTTGGGCACCTGTTTGGCCGCAAGCGCCCAGGCATTGACCGGAAAGCTCACGGCCACCACAACGACAATGGCAAAGACGCCGGCGATAAGCCCCTCAATAAAGGTCTCGGCATTGAATACGTTGGCCACATTGCGCTTCGATGCGCCGATTGCGCGCAGGATGCCGATCTCCTTTTTGCGCTCCAGTACGCTGATGTAGGTGATGATGCCGATCATGATGGAGCTCACCACAAGACTGATGCTCACGAATGCGATGAGTACCAAGCTGATGGTGTTCACGATGTCGGTCACCGAACCCATGATGATGCCCATGTAGTCGGTGTACGAGATTGCCTGCTCGTCGTGGCCGGCGGCTTTGACCTGCTTGTTGTACGCATCGATGCGATCGAGCACGCGCTCCTTGGCCTCAAAGTCGCGCGGGAAAATCTTAACCGAGATGGGGTCTGCCTCGTCTGCATAGCCCAACGTGGTCAGATTGTTGTCGTAGGTGAGCTTCGACGCCTTCGCGTAACTCATCATGAGCGAGCTCAGGTCCTCGGCGTCCATGTTGAAATGGATGGCATGAGCAAAGGCACTCGCATCCACGTGCATGGCGCTCGCCAAGTTGGCAAAACTCGAAGACATCTGCGTCGCCATCTGGTCCATGAGCCCTGCCGCGCCCGCCTTGAGCTGGGACGATACCGTCGACGCTATCTGCTCGCTAATCGCCTTCATCACCCGATCCATAGCCTGCTGCAGATACGGAGCCAGCTGCTTTTGCACATAGTCGGTCATCGCCTGCTGCAGGCGCTCGGCCAGGGCATCGCCGCCGAGCGCTTTGAGCTGGGCCTGGATTTGCTGGGCTGCCGTATCACTCTCAAGATACGCCGAGAATGCGGAAGCAAGCTTTGACGCGTCCTTAAGATCTTCGGGTGTCAGCGCCTTAAACTGATCAGACTGCAAAAAGCCCTCAAACAGCTGGTTGGCTAGTGTTCCCACCTGCTGCATTTGCTCGGGTGTGAGTTCCAGACCGTCAAAGATGCCCGAGAAATCTGGGGTTGGCGCTTTGGCCATGATGTCGCTGAAGTCGATGTCCTTCCCAACGCCCGAAAGGTCAATGTCCAGACCCGACAGATCGATGCCCGTTAGATCAATGCCGCCGCCAGCCGCACCCGAGAGCGCAGACGTATCGAACGAGAACGCGCTCTTGAGCGCCGCCTCGTCCACACTGAACATGCTGCCCAGATCCACACCTTGTTTGGTCTCGCCTTGCAGCTCATCGAAAGACTTGCCCGTAAAGACATCCGTCTCGGGGTGGGCGAGTTGCTCCTGCACAATCTGCGAATCGGCGGCGCGCTCCATAAGCTGGCGAGTCAGCGCATGCGTATAGGCAATGCCCGGAGACAACGCACTCGCATTGGCCGTCTCGTTAGGTCGCACCACGCCCACAATGTGCACGTCAATACCGTCGGCAACCTTGGCGGCCATAAAGTCGGTGTCGCCAGACATATCGGTCCACATGCCGGTCTCTTCGTTTTTGCGATACGCATCGGCCGGCGACAGCACCTTAAACGTCGTGGACAGCGCATCGTCGTAGGTAAAGTCGGTGCCGGTCTCGGGCGTTTCGACCCCACCGTCGGCCGCCATGGCGCTGTTTACCAGATCGTTGAGCTCATCGATATCCAGCGCACCGATGCTGTAGAGCGTGTAATCGCCCACCGTGCCACGGCTCGAAAGCACCATCACGGCTTCGTTGGCGGACGTAGGCCAATGGCCAGCGACGACATCGTACTGGCTGTCGAGCAGACTCTGGTCGTCGATCATCTCGTTAAAGACCGAGGTTCCCATGGATTCCATGCTCACCGTTGCCGCCGAACTTGCGCCTCCGCTCATGGCCTCGGTCATAGCGTTGGGCACCAGCCGGACGGGCTTCTCGTCGCCCTTACTCGAACGATAGACAACTGGCGTCACGCCGTAGCCATACTGGATGGCGTTGACCTCTTTGTCGATACCATCGCCGCCGTCGTCAAGCCATGCCTTAAAGCTCGTCATGTCGTTGGACTTAACGCTCGCAAACATATCCTTTACGGCCGTGACCACGGGAATCTTATCGGTTCCCTGAGCCTTGCCGTCGGTACCGTCGTCGGACGAATCCTCGCCGTTGGACGCCTCGTCATCCGTGGCCCCCTGTCCGCCCATCATGGACGACAGGTCGTAATCCTGCTTGGAAATGGTGAGCGGGTAGCTCGAGAGCGTATCCTCCTCGACCTTTTTGATGTAGCCGTTTACGCCGTTGGACAGCGCCAGAATCGCCGCAATGCCGATAATGCCAATCGAGCCCGCAAAAGCAGTCATGGCCGTGCGGCCCTTCTTGGTCATAAGGTTGCGGGCAGAAAGCCCCAGCGCCGTCACAAAGCTCATCGAGGTTTTGCGCGTAGGCTTTGCCTCGCGGCGCGTGGCGTCAGCGACATCGAAAGGATCGGAATCGTCGGTGATCTTGCCGTCCGCCAGGTTGACGATGCGCGTGGCGTATTGGTACGCCAGCTCGGGATTGTGCGTGACCATAATAACCAGACGGTCGCGCGCCACGTCCTTGAGCAAGTCCATGACCTGCACGGACGTTGTGGAATCCAAGGCGCCGGTCGGCTCGTCTGCCAGCACGATCTCGGGATCGTTGATCAGGGCGCGGGCGATGGCCACGCGCTGCATCTGCCCGCCCGAAAGCTGGCTCGGGCGCTTGTTAACGTGCTCGCCCAGGCCGACTTTCTCCAACGCCTCGCGCGCACGCTGGCGGCGCTCGGCATGCCCCACGCCCGTGAGCGTGAGCGCCAGCTCCACGTTTTCCAAAATGGTCTGATGCGGAATGAGGTTATAGCTCTGGAATACAAAGCCGATGCGGTTGTTACGATAGGCGTCCCAATCGCGGTCACGGAAGTCCTTGGTCGAGATGCCGTCAATCAGCAGGTCGCCAGAATCAAAGTGATCCAGTCCGCCGATAACATTGAGCATCGTAGTTTTGCCCGAGCCCGAGGGACCCAGAATGGCCACGAACTCGTTATCGCGAAAAGCCAGGCTCACGTTATCGAGCGCCACCTGCGTAAACGACTGCGTGACGTACCTTTTGCAAATACCTTTGAGCTCCAACATGGACGGCAACCTCTCCCACGCGGGCGCACTTGCCCGCTCTCCCCCGCCGTTCGTATTCGACGCGTTTGTCCTACTCTATCCCCATTTTTTGCCGGAGCCAGTGAGGAATGTAGGGAACCGCATCAAAAAACGAACGGGATGGCGCCCAAAAGAAGAGGCCCCAAGTGGGGCCTCTATATGGTGGAGCTTATCTTGAAAAGCAGCGGACTACTTCGCACGGCGACACACGATCCTCGCGATGCTTTACGTGTTTTTTACTGCTCGCTATTCGCAATCGCCTGGTCGATAAGTTTGTCGAGTGCAGCGCGCTGCTCGGCGGAGCTGATGGCTCCCACGATGGGCTCCCCTACGATGTTGCCATTCTGATCGATGACATACGTTGTCGGGAACGAGAACAAATTTGACGTGAACTTACCGGCCTCGCTATCCGACTTGAACCAGATGTTCTTATACGTCACGCCCTTCTTGCTCAGCACGTCCTTGGCATCTGCGATCTCGCCCTTGTTGCCATCGAGCGTAAAGGAATTGACGCCCACGACCTGGCCGCCCTTCTCGGCAAGCTCCTGATTCAGCTTCTCAAGATCGCCCAGCTCGCCCACGCACGGCTTGCAAGTGGTGAACCAGAAGTTCATGACGGTGACCTTGTTCTTAGAGAACAGCTCGTCGCTGTTCACGTCGTTGCCATCCAGGTCCTTGCCCGCAAAGCTGGGGAACTTCGTCGCCTCGCTCGAAGCATTGGCACCAGCCGTCATGCCAGCGGTCGAAGCGTCGACGCTCTCGCCTGCACTCGGCGTGCTTCCACAGCCGGGGAACTCCTTCTCCAGGCTCTCGAGCTTGTCCTCGATCTCCTTAATCTGCTGTGCACCGGCCTTGAGCGTCTTAAGCTCATCCGCCGTAAACTTATCCTTGGCGCCGTCGATGGTCTTGAGCAGGAAATCGCCGTAATTGCTGCCGTCCTCAATCATTGCCGAGTCTTTATTTGCCGCATTGAATACCTTTTCCCACAGCGCGTTATCACTCGAAAAGATCTCGTTCTCCTTCTGCATGAGTTTTGCATACAGCTCGGCGGCCTCGTCGGCATTGGTCGGCTTCTGCGCAGTGAGTTCTGCGATCTTAGGATCGGAGCCCGCAGATTCGCTCGCATTGCCGCCAGGTGCCGAACACGCCACAAGACACAAGGCCAGCACCGGCACCATAAACAGGGCCGCAATCTTAGACAGCTTCATAGTCATTCCTCCGTTTTGTCGAAGCTTGTTTACTTTTTTCGGCGGTCAAGGGGAGCTTTTCCGCCGACACATCCAGGCCATAGCGATAGCTGATGGCATCGACGGGACAGGCCCCGATGCACTTTCCGCACCGGATACATTCGGCATGATTGGGCGCGCGGACCACATCAACGTCCATCTGACAAACCCTTGAACACTTGCCGCACGAAACGCATTTGCACGCGTCGACCTGAATCCCCAACAAGGACACCTTATTCATGAGCGCATAGAATGCGCCGAGCGGGCAAATCCATTTGCAGAAGGGGCGATAGAACAAAACGCTCAGCACCACCACGGCAATAAGAACGAAAAGTTTCCAGGTAAAGAGCTGTCCCAGCGCAGATCGAATGCCGGCATTGGCAATGGCCAGCGGAATGGCACCCTCGAGCACACCCTGTGGACAGATGTACTTGCAAAAGAACGGGTCGCCCATGCCCACGTCGTTAACCACCAAGACGGGCAGCAGCACCACGGCAAACAGCAGCACGACGTACTTGATGTACGTGAGCGGCTTGAGCTTTTTCGTGGAGAACTTTTTGCCGGGAATCTTATGAAGCAGCTCCTGAAGCCAGCCAAACGGGCACAGAAAGCCGCATACAAAGCGTCCCAGCAGCACGCCGAGCAAAATGAGCGTACCGGTGACGTAGTAAGAAAAGTTGAACTTGGATGAACCTACCACCGACTGGAACGACCCGATGGGGCACGCACCCGATGCCGCGGGGCACGAATAGCAATTAAGTCCAGGTACGCAGACTGTTTTCCCCGCGCCCTGATAGATGCCGCCTTTGGCAAAGTTTGGCAGGTGAATGTTGGTGACGAGCGTCGCCGCCGCCTGAATGAATCCGCGAAATCGAGCCAAAACATGCGACGCAGTGTTTTCTCTTTTACCCAATTCCGATACACTCCAAGCACAGCCTAATCGCTTTGGCCAGCACGGCATCCGCCTCGCCACGCATAACGCCAAAGCACACCATGGCAATTCCGACGATCAACAAAGCGACCTGTACCACGGGTTTTACCGCTTTGAACAACCTGACCACTCCTTTCGTTACACGACCATTGGACCATATCGACTATAAAATCCGTGTTAAGCGCGATTTGAAATGTGCAAGGAGACTGTTATGCGTATTTTGATCGTCGAGGACGAGCGGGCGCTGTGTGACGCAATCGCGCGCAGCTTGCGAAACTTGGCGTACAGCGTCGACTGCCGTCACGACGGACAGGAGGCGCTCGACCTACTGGACGTTGAGGCCTTCGACCTCGTGGTACTCGACCTCAACCTTCCCCGTATCGACGGCATGACCGTACTCAGGGAACTTAGGAAAACTGACTGTGAGACTAAGGTACTGATTCTGTCCGCACGCGGCGAAGTATCCGATAAAGTCGCCGGACTCGATGCCGGCGCCAACGATTACCTCACCAAGCCGTTCCATCTGGACGAGCTTGCGGCAAGGATTCGCAGCCTTACCCTCAGACGCTTTACACAAAGCGACATAGTTTTAACCTGCGGAAAACTCCGCTTTGACACCAAGGCGCGCATCGCTTCCGTGGACAGCGAGGCCTTATCTCTTACGCGCAAGGAAACGGGAATCTTGGAATACCTGATGCTTAATCAGGGGCGTCCGGTAAGTCAAGAGGAGCTTATCGAACACGTTTGGGATAGCACCGTGAACAGCTTTAGCAACGCAATCCGCGTTCATATCTCGTCACTCCGCAAAAAGCTACGCATCGCTTTGGGATACGACCCAATTCGCAATCGGATTGGAGAGGGCTACGTTATGGAGGATAGCGAATGAAAAGGCTTTCGCTGCAATGGCGCATAACGATTATGACGGCACTGCTCACGTGTGCAGCATGCGTGCTGACAAACTGCCTGGTCGGCTATACGGGCATGCGCTACATGGATGCCATCGGCAGTGACATCTCGGCCCTTAACGCAACCGGCGAAGATTCGCCCCAGGCATTCGACCCAACGAAAGCGACCCTCGATAACGAGGTCACGATCGTCGTAAACGACGCACAGGAGTCTTTTGGCACGACAACCTGGTACATCACGGCCGGAGTCACACTCCTTGGCGGCGCGCTGGCATACTTTGTGAGCGGCCGTACGCTCAAACCGCTACGGGCTTTTGCAGCCCAGGTTGAGCGTGTGCAGCCTGACAACCTAAGCGAAATCAGACTCAGTGAAGATGTTCCCACCGAGCTACAACGATGCAGCGCCTCTTTCAACAACATGATCGCCCGTCTTGGCGAAGGGTTCTCTGCACAGCGTCAGTTTACCGGCAACGCCGCACACGAGCTGCGCACCCCGCTCGCCCTTATGCAAGCACAGATTGAACTATTCATCTCCGAGCGCTCCGGTCTGCAACCCGAAACAGCCGAGCTGCTCGGCCTGCTACAAGAACAAACCGAGCGGATGTCGCGGATGACCAAGGTATTGCTCGAGATGAGTGAGCTCCGCAGCGTTCCCTGCGATGACGATGTTGAACTTGGTCCCTTGTCCGAAGAGGTCCTCACCGACCTTGCGCCACTTGCCGAAAATAAGGGCATAGCCCTCAATTGTGCTGGAGACGCTTTAGTAATCGGGAGCGACACGCTCCTCTATCGGCTGGTGTTTAATCTGGTCGAAAACGCCATCCGTTACAGCCGCACCGGCTCGACTGTCAACGTCTCCATCAGCGACAGCGACAGCCACGTGCTCTTGCGAGTCAAAGATGAGGGCCCGGGAATACCCAAGCAGTACCGTGAGAGCATCTTCCAGCCGTTCTTTCGTCTAGACAAATCCCGCAGCAGGGCATACGGCGGCGCAGGACTCGGACTAGCGCTTGTTTGGGAGATTGCAGCGCTTCACGGTGGCACGGTAGAGGTCGAAGCAAGTTCCGAGAACGGGACCACCATGCTCGTAAGCCTTCCAAAACGATCCGTAGCGTTATCCGCACAGTAAAACGAAAGGGGTCCCGAGCAACAGGAGTACAATTGCTGCATTGTTGCCACCTGATGGGAGATGGAAGATGGACCGCGATGGCTACCCGCGCATTCCCATGCCGTTGATGTGCACTGCCTTTGTGCCGGGACAGATTGACGCTGCGGTTGCAGGCATTTCCGACCCCGATTCACGCACCATCGCCACGGCAGAAGCGCTGTACTTTCGCGGACAGGCCGCGCTCGCTGCCAAGACGGCGCGCCCCTATCTTGGCGCCACCGACCCCGCACTGCGCTATTCTGCATGCCTTATCTGCGGATACGCCAGTCTGTCGCTCAACCGTATCGCCGATGCCCGCCGTTGCCTTGCGGGCATCCTCGATACGCCAGCTGACGAGGAATCGTCCGCCGTCCACGCCACGCATATCCTGTTCGCCTCCGCCGCGAGCGTCCTGCTGCACTTGCCTTCCCCGTATTCCGCCGAAGAGTTTTATCCACTTGCGGCGCATCTGCCCGAAGGCCTTCGCCTGTTCGCCAGCTACGTGATGGCACATGCCCTGTACCTGCGCGGCGAATATGGCCGCAGCCTAGGCATGGCGGAAAATGCCCTGATCATGAAACAGGGAAGTTATCCCATCTCGGAGCTGTTCCTGCACCTGTCGGCTTCCATGGCCTGCATGAGCCTCAAAGACGTCGACGCCGCAAAGGCACACTTCGGAGCCGCTTGGGACGTTGCGCGTCCCGACGGCCTTATCGAACTCATCGGCGAGCACCACGGCCTTTTGCAGGGGCTTATCGAGGCGTGCCTAAAAACGCAATACCCTGACGACTTCGCGCGCATCATCGAGATTACGTATCGATTCAGCTACGGTTGGCGGCGCATCCACAACCCCGATTCGGGCGAGGACGTGGCCGACGATCTAACGACCACGGAATTCACCATGGCCATGCTCGCCTGTCGTGGGTGGACCAACGCCGAAATCGCACGCCATATGGGAGTATCGCCGGGCACCGTCAAAAACCGCCTATCCGGCGTATACGCAAAGCTTGGCATCGGCACACGCGCCGAGCTGGTCGCGCATATGTTACGTTAGCGACCGGACTGCCAAGCGCATCGAACGCGTCCCGGGGGCCCGACGCTTTCGCACGCTCAAATTGGACATTTTGGCCATCGAACGGCACTACCGCCACGTGGCGCCTTCTCGCAAAATTGGATTATTTCCACCGATACCTGCGGGATGGGAGCCAAAGATGCTTGATCGCCGTTCGTTACTTGTTGCCGGAGCGTCCTCGCTGGCGAGCGTTATGTTGCCGCGCGTGCCGGGAAGCGCAAACGCCTTCATATTGCCGTTCACGCCCACCGAAGCCCATGCCGACGAAAAAGACCCCTTCAGGGTGCTCGTTCTCTCGCGCACCATGTTTGGTGTGGTCGTGGTCGACGTTGCCAACAAGAATACGCCCATCACGGGTGCCCAGGTCACGCTCACATCGCGCTATGCCGCAGGCAAGCAACTCGCCGCCACGACCGATGACGAAGGCACGGCCATCTTTGAGGTCGCGCCGCTTTCGGAAGGCTACGTGGACGAGGCAACGCTTCTCGACGCGTACGACATTAACGGCGGCATCTCCATTAGCACGGCAGGCTACCGCGATGTCGAGATTCCCCTCGCGCGTATCCAGGGCGGCACCGCCATAACCGCTCCAACGCGTTCGCTTTCCGACGGCGAGCCGTACTTTCGACAGCTCACATTCGACGAATGGGACATCCAGTACGCTGAAGCCACGTTCATGGCAATGCCAGCGGACGAAGCAGCAAACGATCAGCCCGACACGCACGCTTTTACCGTGCAGGCCCATCTGCCGCAGAGCGGGCAGGCAACGTTGCATATCAATAAAGTGATGCCCGCTGCGGGCAGCTCACCCGAAAGCGTCACGCAGATTGGCCAAGTCAAGGCCAGCGCATCGGGCGCGGATAATCTGGCAATGTTCACACTCGAAGACAAGTTCCTCGATGCAGCGTCAAACCTTCTGGAAGAAGGGTGCAGGCTGCGCTTCGTCCTCGACTATCAGGGTAAAACCTACACGCTCTCCTCCCCCATGGCCGTTGTCACCGCGCCGGCCGCAAAGGCGGAATCGGGCTCGACCACTATCATTCCCACCACCATGGACCAAGAGATCACTCCGTTTGATTTCCCCGCATCGTTTCCCGGCATCGGCGGCAACAAGTTCACCTGCTGGATGCCCTCGTTCCCCATTTTGTTCGATTTCTCGTTTGCCGGGTACGTACTGTTTGGCGGAGGATACAAACCGGTCGGCTACATGAACGATTCGGGTAATCCGGATCCGGAGTACTGGAAGAAGTCGCCGCGCGAGTCGGGTGCCAAGCAGGCAAACCGCTACCTCGACGAAATGGAGGGGA
>USHR01000027.1 GCA_900554495.1 uncultured Collinsella sp. | reverse complement strand
GATGAGCGCTAGTCTCGTGGGCTCGGAGATGTGTATAAGAGACAGTTGTAATGGTGGCGCAGCACGGGCTCAAACAGATGTAGATGCTTGGCAAAGGCCGCCGAGCCAATGGCGAGCACGGTAAAGATGAGCACACGCATGGGCACCTCGACCTGGTTAATCGCGGCGGCGCCGGCCGAAAGCATGATGCACCAGGCATAGATGAGCAGCACAGCCTGTTTTTGGTTGTAGCCTTCTTGGATCAGGCGATGGTGGATGTGGCCCTTGTCGGCCTGCCCGATGCTAATGTGGGCGCGCTTGCGGCGCACGATGGCGCTAAACGTGTCGATGATAGGCACGCCGGCAACGATGAGCGGGATGATAAGCGAGGTGAGCGCGGCGGTGCGGCTCACGTTGAGCAGCGAGATGGAGCCCAGCGCAAAGCCCAGAAGCAGCGACCCCGAGTCGCCCAAGAAGATGCTTGCGGGGTTGAAGTTGTAGCGCAAAAAGGCCAGACAGGCGCCAAAGAGCGCAATGGAGAGCGCGGCGGCGTCGATGCGGCCCGAGAGAACGGCCATCGAAAACATGGTGAACGACGCGATGCCGCAGATGCCCGTGGCCAAGCCGTCGAGGCCGTCGATGAGGTTAATGATGTTGGTGAATGCCACCAGATAGATCACGGTGATGGGGTAGGCGAGCCATCCGAGCATGATCTCGCCGGGAGCAAACGGGTTGACGATGACGCCGATTTTTAGGCCGCCCATGCAGGCGATAAGCGCGGCGAGGACTTGTCCGGCCAGCTTTTGCTTGGGCGTGAGCTGGAAGACGTCGTCGATAGCGCCGGTCGCAAAGATGACGGTAAAGGAGAGCGCCAGCATGGGATAGCTAATGTGAAGGCGCGGGTGCGGCACCAGGACGGGTGGCCAGCCTAGGTACCAGGTGCCTAGGATTTGCACAATGCAGGCAACGACCAGGCCCAAAAACACCGCCGTTCCGCCCAAACGCGGGATGGGCTTGGTGTTGATGCGGCGCTTAGAAGGATAGTCGACGGCATCGAGCTTAATTGCCAAGCGCTTGACCAGGGGCACCGCGAGGAAGGTCGTGATAAAAGCCGCCGCTGCCACGCATAGGTACGGTATGTAGCTCGGGGATGAAGCCATGAATCTAAAAACCGCCAAGCGTCGAAGGAAAAGGTCAGAAGAACGCCATGCGCAAAGGGCATAGCCGAACCATGATACTCGACCAAGGGGGGTGCATGTAATTGCACGCAGCGATAATCACGCGCTTACCAGATATTGGGATGTTGTCGATGGCTTGTCGGGATGCCGGCGGGGATCCATATGGACTGTATGGTGATTTTCGGCAAAAGAAAACCACCCCCCACGTTACGAAAATGAACCCACCTAAAACAGGTGGGTGCCCTCATCGACTGTTCCAGCGTCCTTAACAACGAAGGATACCTGTACTAGGTACGACTGTGTGGGCTCCCTAAATAAACGCGACGGTTCACCCAGTTGCTCCGCGGGGGGCGGAATACCTACATCATAAAGCGGCACTTTATCGATTCCAGTCTTGACATTACAAAAATCGTGTCGGACGATTACGGCGCCTTAGGGACGGAGCCGTCTACGCGGTCTGGCCCTTTACGTTTGAGCTGCTGAATCGTTGTTTTGGAGCATGTTTTTATGCCGACGTCGTTGACCGAACTTTTTTCGCCCGCCTGCCATTTGTGTCCGCGCCGTTGCGGTGCGGCGCGCGATGAGGGCGCGCACGGCGTCTGCGGTGCTAACGACACGCTCAAGGTGGCCCGCGCCGCGCTTCATATGTGGGAGGAGCCGCCTATCTCGGGCGAGGCCGGTTCGGGCACGATCTTCTTTAGCGGTTGCTCGCTTAAATGTATCTACTGCCAGAACCACGAGATCTCGACCGGCAATTTTGGCCTTGAGATTTCGCCTGAGCGTCTGGTCGAGATTATGCTGGAGCTGCAGGACCAGGGTGCCAACAACATCAATTTGGTGACGGCGACGCACTATGCGCACCTGTTGCCTGCCGTGATTGCCGCGGCACGGGCGCGCGGACTGGTTATCCCGATCGTCTACAACACGAGTGGTTACGAGCGCGCGAGTGCCGTGGCCGCGCTGGGCGACCTGATCGATGTGTGGCTTACCGACTTTAAATATGCCGATGCGGCGCTTGCGCAGTCGCTCTCCCATATAAAGGATTACCCGCGTGTGGCCGTGTCGGGTCTGGCCCAGATGGCGCGCGAGATCGATCGCCGCGGGGGAGAGCTGGTGGATGACGACGGGCTCATGAAGCGCGGCATCATCGTGCGCCACCTGGTGCTGCCGGGGCATGCGGATGACTCGTGCCGCGTGTTAGACCTGGTGTGGCAGACGGTGGGCGACGTGCCGATCTCGGTCATGAACCAGTACACGCCCAATGCGCTCATGCGCGAGCAGGGCGGCGAGTTGGCGCGCGCCGTGACGCGCGAGGAGTACGAGCAGGTGCTCGACCATGCCGACGACCTGGGCTTTACGACAATGTTCTGGCAAGAGGGCGGCGCGGTAGACGAGAGCTTCACCCCCGCCTTCGACACCACCGGCGTCCTCACCAGCGCAAAGTAGAGCGCACGCTGATGATTTTTCTGGGACGGGGATTAAAAAATCATCGAGAGGATCGCCTGTTCGAAAAGTTGTCAAAATAGCCGCGTCCCAAAAAGACTGGTTATTGGGCGTTGACAGTTGGCGAGCCGTAGGTAAAATATCGACTTGTCCTGGGGACGTAGCTCAGTTGGGAGAGCGCTGCCGTCGCATGGCAGAGGCCGAGGGTTCGACTCCCTTCGTCTCCACCCACGGATTTGATAAGCCGCTGACATTGTGTCGGCGGCTTTTTTTAAAAGAAAGGGCTATATCATGGCCGAGCTTGAGTCCCAACCATTGTCCGACGAGGAGCGCGCCGAGTTGGAAGAGCTCCGCGCTGAGAAGGCCCGCCGCGAGGCTCGGGAAGAGGCCCGTCGCGAGCGTGAGGAGCTGGCTGCCCTGCGTGCCGAGCGTGCGAAGGCCGAGGAGGCCGCCGCGAACGCCGCATCCGCATCGGCGCCCGCGCCCGCACCCAAGCCCGCTGCTGCGAAGCCTGCACCTGCCGCGCCCAAACCTCAGCCTAAAAAGGCCGCCCGTCCCAAGTCCGTCGAGCCCAAGCCGAGCCGTGACGAGATGACCTTTGCCCAGCGCATGGTTACCTCCAAGGAGCCTATGGGCGAGAACGAGATCCCTGGCATGGCGCCGGCTCAAAAAATCATCATTGTCCTTGCCCTCATCGCGTTTGTCATCTTTATGGGCTACACGATCCTGACCAGCATGGGCCTGCTCTAACCGACTCGCATCGGGCGTCATGTCCGCATGCTCTGCTCTCGTCCAACCCTCAAATTCTGCACCACACATCCGAAAGGTCGCCCCATGGCTTTGACCGACATCTCGCATCCCACCGACATTGCAATGCTCACCGATCTGTACGAGCTCACTATGGCCCAGGGCCTGTGGGAGAGCGGCAAGGCCAATGAGCAGGGTTGTTTTACCGCGTTTTACCGCGACCATCCCTTTGGCAGCGCCTATGCCGTCATGTGCGGCACCGCCGAGCTGCCCGAGCTGGTCGAGAATCTGCGCTTTACGCCCGAGGACATCGACTACCTCGCCTCGCTCCAGGCCCCTGCTGGCGGTGCGATGTTCAAGTCTGGATTCCTCGACTACCTGCGCGATTTTCGTGCGCATGTAAACATCGACGCCGTGCCCGAGGGCGAGCTCGTCTTTCCGCGCGAGCCCATGGTGCGCGTCACCGGCCCCGCGCTGGAGTGCCAGCTGCTCGAGACGGCGCTGCTCAACATCGTCGGGTTCCAGACGCTTGTCGCCACCAAGACGGCGCGCGTGGTGCTGGCCGCCGATGGTCGCCCCGTCGCCGAGTTTGGCCTGCGCCGTGCCCAGGGTCCCGATGGCGGCCTGGCCGTTGCGCGCGCGAGCTACGTTGCCGGCTGCTCCTCTACGTCCAATGTGCTCGCCGGCCGCCGCTACGGTATTCCCGTCTTTGGCACGCATGCTCACAGCTGGGTGATGAGCTTCGATTCCGAGCTCGAGGCCTTCCGTGCCTTTGCCAAATCGAGCCCCAAGAACTGCACGCTGCTCATCGACACCTATGACGTGCGCGAGGGCTGTGAACATGCCATTACGGTTGCCAAGGAGATGGAAGCGGTGGGCGAGCGCTTGTCGGCCATTCGCATTGACTCCGGCGACCTCGCCAAGCTCTCCAAGTATGTTCGCGGCCGTTTTGATGCCGAGGGCCTGCCCTATGTGGGGATCTCGGTTTCTAACGATCTGGATGAGTACACGATTCAGTCGCTGCTCGACCAGGGCGCGCCCATCGACAGCTTTGGCGTGGGTACCAAGCTTGCGACCTGCTATGACCAGCCGGCGCTGGGCGGCGTGTACAAGCTTTCCGCCCGCCGTGCGAGCGAGGCAGATCCATGGACGCCGGTGGTCAAGCTCTCCGAGCAGCCCTACAAGCGCACGATCCCGGGTGTGCAACGCGTGCGCCGTTATTACGACGGCTTTGGCGGCCCGGTCTGCGACATGATCTACGACGAGGACCATCTGGCGGGGGAGGGCGCCGCGCGCGGCAATACCCTCGTGGCCGTGAATGATGCCGCCCTGGTGACCGACGTGTCCGAACTTGAGTATCGCGAGCTGCTGGTGCCGATCGTGCGCGATGGCAGCGCGGTGGCTCCGCGTGAGAGCATCCAGGACGCGCGCGAGCGCTGTGCTTGGGCGCTCGATCATCTGGACGCAGCTTTCAAGCGCTTCCTGTACCCGCAGACCTATGTGGTGGGCATGGAGCAGGGCCTGGCTCAGGTGCGCGACGAGCTCGTGCGCAAGAACATGGCCGCGGCCTCTGCCTTTCCTTGGGCTCACTAATTCCTTGGGCGGTAGGGGCGAGTCACGCTTCCTTGGCCGCCGGCTCGGCCGTTCGCTGAACAGTTGATTGGTTTGACGTATGACGACTTCTTATAAAACGATGGTGGTAAAGATCGGTTCGTCCACGGTGGTGGGTGCCGATGGCAAGGTCAACCGCGCCTTTATCGGCGGACTTGCCGATCAGGCCGCAGCGCTGCGCAAGCTCGGCTGGCGTCTGGTCGTGGTGAGCTCGGGCGCTATCGCCTGTGGCTATCCCGTGTTGGGCTTCGACCGCAAGCCGGTCGGCGACCTTCCGAGCTTACAGGCTTGCGCCTCTGCCGGTCAGTGCATCATCTCGTCGGCCTACGACGAGGAGTTCCATGCGCACGACCTGCTCACCTCGCTCGTGCTGCTCACGCGTCACGACACGGCGCGTCGCACGTCCTACCTGCACGCGCGCGACGCCCTGCTGCGTCTGGTGGAGCTGGGCGTGGTGCCGGTCGTCAACGAGAACGACACCGTTACCGTCGACGAGATCAAGTTTGGCGACAACGACACACTGGCGGCGCTCGTGAGCTGCCTGGTATCTGCCGATCTGTGCGTGACGCTCTCGGACATCGATGGTCTCTATACTGCCAATCCGCATGAGGACCCCACGGCCGAGTTTGTTCCTGTCGTGCATAAGATCGATGCCAAGATTATTGCCTCGGCGGGCGATTCTTCCACATCGGTGGGCACGGGCGGCATGATTACCAAGATCCGCGCGAGCCGCATCCTGATGACGGCGGGCATTCAGAGCGTGATTTGCTCGGGCGAGGAGCCCGATGCCCTCGTGCGTCTCGCCCGCGGCGAGAGCGTGGGAACCCTGTTCGATCCGCCGGCGGAGCGCCTGGACATCGCACCCCGCAAACTGTGGATCGCGCTGGGCGACAAGGCCCACGGCTCGGTGACGGTTGATGACGGTGCTGCGAAGGCGCTGGTCAGCCGTGGCTCTTCCCTGCTTGCGGTGGGTATTCGCGAGGTCGATGGCCAGTTTGCCGAGGGCGATGTGCTCGATGTGTGCGATCCGAGCGGTATGGTCGTCGCCCGCGGTATCGCCGAGGCCGATTCGGACGTGCTGGAGCTTGCAGCCGGCCGCCGCCAGGACCAGATCGCCAGCAACCGCCTGCTCGCTAACCTGGCCGAGAAGCCGGCGATACACAGGGATAACTTGATCGTATTTGCATAAAGAAAGACAGCGCTGCGGATCGTTTCCCGCAGCGCTGTCTTTCTCGTGCCGGCACTTGGGGACGTTCCTTATGTGCCGGCACTTTGGGACACTCCTTAGCTAGAAGATCCGGCGCAGGTCTCCGCGGTTGAGCGCTTCGTCGAAGAGGTGCTTGAACACCACGCTGCCGTGCAGGCCGTCGTGCTCGAACTCGTTGGTCACCCAGGCATGCGAGTTGCCCACGCGGCTGAGCGTATCGAGCTGCATGCCCGAATCGACGTACATATCGTCGAAATACACCGCGGCCTGGAGTGGCACCTCGTTGCAGGCTAGGCGCTGCGGGTCGTAGATCTTGTCCCAGCTGGTGTCTTCCATCAGCAGGTCCATGGCGGGCTTAAACGGCATAAGCTCGGGCATCTGCTCAAACATCCACGGGAACATGGCCTCGCCGGTAAACATGAGCGGGCGCGCGAGCGTGTCGAACTCGGCACGATGGGCCTTCTCCTCTGCTGCGGCCCAGCGAATGGGCATGGTGTCGCCGTCGTCGTAGATAAACTCCTGCAGCGTCCAGTACAGCGGGTTTGTACGCGTGTTGGTGCGCTCGAAGGCGCGCATCAAAAAGCTGTCGGATACCGAGGAGCCGCAGCTAAGCGTACCGTCGCCAGTAACAAACGCGTGATCGATAATCCAATGCATGCGCTCAAAGCTCGGCTTCATGCCAAAGTCGCTGCCCATGAGCTGTAGGCGCTCGACCGTCATCGGCGAGCCGTCGGGCAGCACGGGCTTCTGGGCCTCGAGCGCATCGGCCAGGGCTGCCACGCGGTCGACGTCAGCGGGATAGCGGTCATAATACTGCTGCGTCTTGGCGGCCATACGCGGGAAGGTGTGCGCGTAGACCTCGCTTGCGCTCGCCGGCACGTGGGGGATTCCGCCGCAGGTAAAGCTCGCCGCCACGCCCTCGGGGAAGAGCGACAGGTAGCTCAGCGTCAAAAAACCGCCGTAGCTTTGGCCGAGCGTGACCCACGGCTTGCCGCCAAAGCCCACTAGGCGCAGGTACTCAAAATCGCGCACGATGGAGCTGGCGAGGTGGCGCTTGAGGAAGTCAGCCTGCGAGCGTGCGGCATCGGAGCCGTCCGCCGTCGCGCGATCACCCAGTGCCTTGATCGTGCGTCCGTCCACGCAGTTGCTGCGCCCGGTACCACGCTGGTCGGGCAGTACGACGCGGAAATGCTTGACGGCCTCTTCGATCCAGCCATCGCTTGTGGGCGACAGTGGACGCGGGCTCTCGCCGCCGGGGCCGCCCTGCAAAAACAGGAGCAACGGCAGATCGTCGTTGATGCGGTCGGGCGCGCAAACCACGCGGTAGAAGAGTTTGATGCTCTCGGGCGCGCCGGCGATGGGTGCCGGCATAGCGCCGCGGCGCATGGTACTGCCGACGGCCAGGAGCATCGGCTCCAGGCCGCGCCAGTCAAGGGGGACGTCGATGCTGTGGTCCTCGACGTAAAGGCCGGGGACGTGGTACGAAGTGATGAGGGCCATGTGAGTCTTCCGTTCGTTGCGGTGTTTCGGGTTGACCAATTCTACCGCCGCGGGCGAGGCCATGCGCAAATCGGCTACCATGGTTGCAAACTTCTAGGAGAAAGGGCCGCCCATGTCGGTCGATATAGCCACGTATGTCCACGATCTTGCCGTTGCCGCCAAGGCAGCGTCGGCCTCGCTTGCCACGGCGAGCGATGAGCAGCGCCAGGAGGCCGTGCGCGCCATGGCCGCAGCACTGCGCAACGGTGTCGACTCCATCGTCGCCGCCAACGAGCTCGATATGTCCGCCGCGCGCGATGCGGGCACTTCGGCCGGTCTGCTCGACCGTCTGCTGCTGACGCCTGAGCGCGTCGAGGGCATGGCCGCCGGTTTGGAGAAGCTCGCCGAGCTGCCCGATCCCGTCGGCCGCGTGCTCGACCACCGCGTGCTTGCGAGCGGTGTGGACCTGACCCGCGTGAGCGTGCCGTTGGGCCTGGTCGCCATGGTCTACGAGGCGCGCCCCAACGTGACGGCCGACGCCGCAGGCATCTGCATCCGTACCGGCAACGCCTGCATTCTGCGCGGCGGCTCGCTGGCCTATCACTCGTGTGCCATGATCGCCGAGCTGCTGGCCGATGCGCTCGAGGCCAAGGGCTTCCCGCGCGAGGCCGTGTCGATGATCGAGTCCACCGACCGCGAGGCCACCGGCGAGCTCATGAAGCTCCGCGGTATTGTCGACGTACTCATTCCGCGCGGAGGTGCAGGCCTGATCCAGCGCTGCGTGCGCGAGTCGCTTGTGCCGGTGATCGAGACGGGCACGGGCAACTGCCACATCTACGTGCATGAATCCGCCGACTTTGATAAGGCGCTCAACATTATCGTTAATGCCAAGACCCAGCGCGTAGGCGTGTGCAATGCCGCCGAGTCGCTGCTGGTCGACCGTGCTGTGGCCGATGCGTTTTTGCCCGCGGTCGTGACCGTGCTGCATGACCACGGCGTGCTGATTCACGGCGACGAGGCAACCTGCGCCGCATGCGCCGATGTCGGGCTTGTGGAGGGCGATGACTACGTCGCCGCGACTGAGGAGGACTGGGGTCGCGAGTACCTGGCGCTCGAGATGAGCGTGAAGGTCGTGGCAAACGAGGACGAGGCCATCGCACACATCAACCGCTACGGCACGATGCACTCCGAGGCCATCGTTGCCGAGGATACGGATGCTTGCGAGCGCTTCCTCGATGCTGTCGATGCCTCGGCCGTGTACTCCAACGCCAGCACTCGCTTCACTGACGGCGGCGAGTTTGGCCTGGGTGCCGAGATCGGCATCTCGACCCAAAAACTCCACGCCCGTGGCCCCTTTGCCGCCGAGGCCCTCACCACCTACAAATACAAGCTCCGCGGCACCGGCCAGGTCCGTCCCTAAACCCCTCGTAAACGAAAACCACCACAAAGGTGCCTGTCCCCTTTGTGGTGGTTTTTGCTTGCTCACGCATTCGTTCGTTGCTCAAGTGTATCTAAGCATATTTTCGTTTAGCAATAGATGACATTTCGGCAGGTGGACGGCATAATAGGTGAGTAGATTCTCGCTGCTTTGCATGCACTGCGGCGGTATGTTTTGATATGAGAGCAAGGAGATGCCCATGTCAAGAAAACCGCGGCAGAAATCGCAGATTGGCCTGTATCATATTACGATGAGAGGCAACGGCAAACAGCTCCTGTTTGAGGATGATGAAGACAGGAAGCGGCTGCTGTCACTTGTTCGGTCCTCGGTATTACGATTCAACATCAAACTTATCGCTTGGTGTCTGATGGGCAACCATGTGCATCTTGTTGTAAGCGATCCCGATGATAACGTGAGCGAGGCCATGCATCTTGTCATGTCTTGCTACGCGACATGGTATAACCGTCGGCATGGGCATGTCGGCCATGTTTTTCAGGACAGATTTTCGAGCGCTCCTATTTTGAGCGATGAGTATCTTCTCGATGCTATTCGATATGTGCATTTCAATCCGCAAAAGGCCGGGATTTGTCTGTTCGATGAGTATCGATGGAGCAGCCATCTGGATTATGTTGAACGCGACCCGGCTATTGCGACGGTCGATTTAGCGTTTGTTCGCTTTGCGTTTCCGCGCGTTCGTGACTATCAGACTTTTATGGGCGCATCGAATGGTGTGGTCGTTCGTCCACCAACGGGTGGGCGCATCGATGAGGATGAAGCCCTGGATGTGGGGTTATCTCTGATTCGCTCGTTCGGCCTGAGTGAGCTTTCCGATGTCAAGGCTCTCGATAAAGTCAAACGAAACGAGATTTTGGATGCAATGCGGAGGGCCGGCCTTTCAATCCGTCAGATCCAGCGCTTGACGGGCGTGGGGGAGTGGTCAATTCGCAAGGCAGGTTAATCCCGATGCAAATAAAAACCACCACAAAGGTGCCTGTCCCCTTTGTGGTGGTTTTAGGTGGCGCGAGCGGTTAGGCTTGGAAGGTGTCGCGGTCGGGGGCGAAGGACTGCATGGCTGCGATGGTGCGGTCGAAGAGCTCGGGAAGCTCCCAGCCCAGCATCTCGGCGCCCTGCGAAATCACGTCGCGCGAGCAGCCGGCGGCAAAGCGCTTGTCCTTGAACTTCTTCTTGAGCGACTTGGTCGTAAAGTCCATAACGCTCTTGCTCGGGCGCATGATGACTGCAGCGCCGATCAGACCGGTGAGCTCATCGCAGGCAAACAAGATCTTTTCCATCTGCAGCTCGGGCTTGGGCAGCGAGGTGTTGAAGTCGGACGTGTGCGTCTGGATGGCGCGAATGAGCTCGGGAGACGCACCTTCGCCCTCAAGAATCTCGGCAGCATAGATGGTGTGGTTCATGGGGTCGTTCTCATGCTCCTCCCAATCCAGGTCGTGCAGCAGACCGACGATGCCCCAAAACTCCTCGTTCTCTGGGTCGAACTCGCGCGCAAAGTAGCGCATGGTGCCCTCGACCGTCTCGCCATGGGTGATGTGGAACGGATCTTTGTTGTGCTCGTTGAGCAGTTCGAACGCACGGTCGCGGGTGATTCCGGCGGTAAGCGGCTCTGCCATAAGAGACTCCTTGTGCTCGTGGGTATCGATAAGAATGAATACTACTAGAACAAGAAAACCACCACAAAGGTGCCTGTTCCCTTTGTGGTGGTTTTTGGCGCGGATGGGTTAGTTGAGGGCGGCTTGGGCTAGGCGGGCTTCGGCGGCCTCCTCGGTGACGCCCAAGGCCACGGCGAACTCCTCGATGGAGCGGCGTTTGGCCTCCTTGAGTACGCGCATGTAGTAGGAGCTGGGCTTTTTATCAGCTTCCTCGGCCTGGCGAATGCGGTGCATCATGGTCTTTGCCACGCGGACCGTCTCGGGCGCGCCCAGTTTGAGCTGCTGCTTAAAGTGTGTCTCCTCAAGCGAGCTGTTGCGCTCGGTAAAGGTGTCGCACTCCAGCTCGTCATAGTGGCTCAGCAGGTGCTCGGCATCTTGCTGCGAGATGGCGGCGTGCAAACGGTCGGCCTGCGCCACGGGGTACATGAGGATCGTCTGCGCATGTCCCTGCTTGGTCTCGAGCAGCAGCATGGGCTGCGGTGTGTCGTCCCTAAAACCGACGACGGTGCAGACTCCCTGGCCCGGATGAATGACGTGTTGACCGATTGAGAACATGCTACCTCCAACTTATACGAATTTACGTATGTCTAGAATAACACGCTGACGTGCGCAAACCCTTACTTTATGCAGGAAAAGCACACAACTCTGATAGGTAAGAGTATTCGATAACAGACGCAGCTCATTCACACCTTTATGCATTTTCAACGCCTGCATAATCTGCAGGCAGACCGGCATCTTTGAGTGACTCCATACAAGCTGTAGTCATTTTTGTGCATATGCAATATCGATTGGCTTTACCCTGCGACAGTGCCCGTCGCTTGTGATAGAGTGCTACAAACTCTGGCTTTTGCCCTACGAGTGACCAAGAGCTCGGGGGCTTTAACACAAGGAGGATCTATGCCCGAGAAGATTGAAGAGCTGGTACGCGCTGCGCTTGCTGCGGCCCAGGAGGCCGGCGACCTTTCCGCATTTGAACTTGACGATTGCGCTATCGAGCGACCGGCTGACACTTCTCATGGCGAGTGGACCTCTACCATGGCCCTGAAGTCCGCCAAGCTGGCCCACTGCGCCCCGCGCAAGATCGCCGAGGCCATCGTTGCCCATATGCCCGAGGACCCCGCGATCGAGAAGGTCGAGATCGCAGGCCCCGGCTTCATCAACTTCTACCTCTCCGTTGCCGTCAAGAATGCCATCTTTGGCGAGGCTCGCGAGAAGGGTATGGACTTCGCTAAGTCCAACGTCGGTGGTGGCCTGAAGACCCAGGTCGAGTTCGTTTCCGCCAACCCCGTCGGCCCCATGCACATCGGCCACGGCCGCTGGGCCGCGCTGGGCGACTCGCTCTGCCGCGTTATGGACCACGCCGGTTACGACATCCAGCGTGAGTTCTACATCAACGACCACGGCTCTCAGATGAACACCTTCGGCAACTCCATCAGCACGCGCTATATGCAGCTTGCCGACATCATCGCCAAGCAGGGCGTGGATATCGACGAGGCTCACAAGCTGCTGATCGCCGACCGCGACGCCTTTGTTGCCGACGAGAACGACGAGCATCCCGAGACCCATCCGTATCAGGACAACTTTGCCGAGACTCTGGGCAAGGACTCCTACGGCGGCGACTACATCATCGACGAGGCCGCCGAGTTCTGGCGCACCGACGGCGATAAGTGGGTCAACGCCGATCCGCAGAAGCGCATGGAGAGCTTCCGCGAGCGCGGCTATGTAAAGATGGTCGACAACATGCGCGACCTCTGCCACGCCGTCAATTGCGACTTCGATCGTTGGTTCTCCGAGCGCTCGCTGTATGTGAAGGACACCGAGGGCGAGACCGCCGGCACCTCCGCTGTCGACCGCGCTTTTGAGAAGCTCGACAAGATGGGCTACCTCTACACCAAGGACGGCGCCCTGTGGTTCCGCTCCACCGACCTGGGCGACGACAAGGACCGCGTCCTGATCAAGTCCGACGGCGAGTACACCTACTTCGCCTCCGACGTTGCCTATCACTGGGATAAGTTCCAGCGCGTCGACCACGTCATCGACATCTGGGGCGCCGACCACCACGGCTACATCGAGCGCGTCCGCTGCGTTTGCGACGCCTTGGGTTACCCCGGCAAGTTCGAGGTTCTGCTGGGCCAGCTCGTCAACCTGCTGCGCAACGGCAAGCCCGTCCGTATGTCCAAGCGCAAGGGCACCATGGTGACCCTGCAGGAGCTCGTCGACGAGGTCGGTTCCGACGCCGCCCGCTACACGCTCATCTCCAAGAGCTCCAACCAGATGGTCGACTTCGATATCGAGGCCGTCAAGAAGCGCGACAACTCCAACCCGGTGTACTACGTGCAGTACGCTCACGCCCGCGTGTGCTCCATCCTGCGCCGTGCCGCTGACGTTACGCCCGAGCAGGCTGACGAGATGGGCATGAAGGCCGTCGCCGCCAAGGCCATCGGTGAGAACGTCGATTACTCGCTGCTGACCGACCCGACCGAGCTCGCCCTTTCGCGCAAGCTCAACGAGCTCACCGACCTCATCGCCAGCTGCGCTCGCGACCGCGCCCCGTTCCGTCTGACGCACTTTGCTGAGGAACTCGCCGGCGACTTCCACAGCTTCTATGCTGCCTGCCAGGTTCTGCCGAGCGAGGGCCGTCCCGTCGACCCCGAGCTTTCGCGCGCCCGTCTGGCCGCTTGCGACGCCGTCCGCGTGACGCTCGCCCTGGTGCTCACCCTCGTTGGCGTTTCCGCGCCCGAGCAGATGTAATCTGCGAGTCATTTGACCGCGCAAGTTTGGTTTAACTGAGCCTTGAAAGCCCGATCTCCCACGGAGGTCGGGCTTTTTACAAACGCCGACGTATTGACGAATTTGGAACTGCTGGAAATACGAAACTATGCCGGTTTACTACGATGAATATGAGAAATTCCAACCACGCCAGCTTTTCGCAAAAAAGTGCAGGGCATCTACCTGCGGTTTTAGTTCAACAAGTTTCGGAGTGGTCGCGGTTGAGCGATTCATCGTAGTAAACCGCCATAGTTTTGGCGGAGGCAGTCAGATTTGTGGGTGTTAAACCAAAGAGTGCCCCTTTTGACTAGTCGTTTAAGAGCGTTCCCAATGACTAAGTTGCAGGTGGCGGCGGTTGTGTTACACTAACGCTGCGTATATGACGCAATCATCTCGATACAGATCAATGATGTCCGTCGTTTTGAACGGAACTAGACTGTTTAGCCGCCCTGAAGGTTTATGCAGGGAGCATGTGATCACAGGGCTTGAAAAGAAAGTTGAGCAAACACTGTGTCTGATCAACAGCAAGAAAACGAAATAACGACGACGCAAGCCGCTCCCGCTGCACCGGTTGCGTCGGACCAGGTCGCGGCGCCCACGCATGCCTCGGCTCCTGAGACGCCTAAGGCTGCTTCGACGTCTACGCCTGCAACGGCTGAGAAGGCCGTGCCTGCAACTGGTGAGGAGGCTGCTCCGGCAAAGCCCAAGCGTACGCGCCGCACGGCCAAGCCTGCTGCTGACGGCGAGGAGGTCACCAAGCCCAAGCGCCGTACCACGCGCATGACGCGCGCCAAGCGCACCGTTGCAGCTGACTCCTCGGCGCCGATTTCCGATGAGGTCGCGCAGGCACGTGCGTTGGCGCAGATTAGCGAGGCTCAGGTGGTGCGCGCCCGCCGTCGTGCTGCCGAGCGCGAGGCCGCGGCTCTGACCGAGCTTGCAGCTCCGTCTGTGCCCGAGACGCCTGCCGCCACCGAGACCCCTGTCGCCGACCAGCCGACCGAGAAGCCGGTACCGCGCACACGCCGTCGCACGGCTGCTAAGGCCGAGCAGGTTGCCGATCAGGTAACCCCCGAGCTCACTGAGGCTTCGGTCCGTTCCGCGGCAGGGGAGGGCACATCGCCTGTTGAGCTCGCTGCGCCTGTCGAGGCCAGCGAAGTTCCCGTTGTCGATCCGGCTTTGCGCCCGCACCGTCGCGGTCGCAAGTCCAAGGCCTTCGTTGAGGCAGAGAAGGCCGCAGCCGCAGCTGCAGCCGCTCGGGATGCTGCGGCGACCGCCGAGTCTGCAACCGCCGCCGACGCGCCCGTCCAGGATGCTACGACTTCCGAGGCCGCTCCCGCCGATGTCGAGCCCGCCGACCTCCGTCC
>USHR01000026.1 GCA_900554495.1 uncultured Collinsella sp. | reverse complement strand
CCGATCGCAGGGAATCTCGGGGAAGGCCTCGAGCGTTTCGCGACGGTTGGGCACGAGCACGTCCACGCTATAGGCGTGGTGGACGGCACGGGCGCCTTCGACGCAAGCCATAAGCTCGGCGGCCTGCGCTTGGGTGCAGTGGGCGATGCCGGCGCGGTCGGTAATATCCTCGCGCGGCAGGTCAAACACAATCGAACCGTTATCGATACAGATGACGCGGTCGGCGGCGCGATCGAGGTCGGACGTAATATGGCTCGAGAGCAGCACGCTGTGCTGGCCGTCGGCGACAAAGGCAAGCAACTCATCGAGCAGCTCCTCGCGTGCCATGGGATCGAGGCCCGCGGTGGCTTCGTCCAAAACGAGCAGCTTGGCATTGTGGCTGAGTGTACAGGCAAGCTGCAGTTTCATGCCCATGCCGCGGGAGAGGTCCTTGACCTTTGTCTTGGAATCGAGGCCAAATCGGTTGATGAATCCGGCGAACGTTTCGCGGTCCCACGTGGGGTACGCCGGGCCTACGAGCGACTCGATCTGGCCCACCTTGAGCGTGGAGGGGAAGGGGCACGTGTCCAGGACAAGACCGACGCGGGAGCGTAGGTGGCGTTGCGACTCATCGGGCGCGTCGACGCCACAGTGCTGCCCAAACAGGTGCACCTCGCCGGCATCGAGCTTTATAAGCCCAAGCGCGGCGCGAATGGTCGTCGTCTTGCCGGCGCCATTTGCGCCCACAAAGCCAACGATCTGGCCGGGCTCCACGGCAAGCGTGACGTCGCGCAGCGTAAAACGGTCGCTCACACGGCGTGAGATGCCTTTGAGTTCTAAAAGGTTTTGCATGGTATAGCCTTTCTTGCAGATGGCTACTGCATGGTTTCGGGGGCTACCAGGTCGAGCATCTCGTGCAGTTTGTCGCGCGTGACGCCCAGGGTTTCGGCTTGGCTCGCCGCTTTCGAAAGTAGCTCTTCGATATGGCAGAGCTGGTTTTCGCGCAAGAGTTCTTGGTTGCCCTCGGCGACAAAGCAGCCCTTGCCCTGCACAGTGCAGATAAACCCGAGCTGCTCCAGGTCGGCGTAGGCGCGCTTGGTGGTGATGACGCTCACGCCAAGATCGCTCGCGAGTGCACGGATGCTGGGGAGTTTGGCTCCCGCAGCGAGCGTGCCCGATAAGATCTGAGCTTTGACTTGCGAGGTTATCTGCTCGTAGATGGGCTTGTCGCTCGAATTGGATAGGATGATGTCCACAGCGGCTCCTTAGCTGTTGGGCTACACGTGTATATAACCGGTAAGCACAGTATATATACACTATACACAGTTATGCAAGAGGTAAATACGGATTGCCCGCTCGTTCATTCATCTCAATCTGTAACATCTGGAACCGATTTGGACGGCTACCTGTTACAGATTGAGATTTTGCTGGCGGGCCCCACCTGGTTGTCTCAATCTGTAACAACTGGAGAAGATTTTGGCTGCTAGATGTTACAGATCGAGACATTGGCCACCCGTCTATCCTTATATCTCAATCTGTAACAGATGGACCCGTTTTGAGTGGCCAGATGTTACAGATTGAGATCTTTCTGGGACGCCCACCTGTTTGTCTAAATCTGTAACAGGTAGAGGTTCAAAAACCGTCTAGATGTTACAGATCGAGACAAACTGCTGCGGAGTGCCGCCATCGACTGCTACCCTAGGCCCCAACTGATGAATTTGTCCTGATAGGCGCTCTAAAACGGGATTTCGCGGCTACAATAGTGCGGTTACAACGACGTAATGCACTCAATGCAAGAAAGGATCCGCATGGCAAGCCTGTCGGATGAAATCTCGTCGCGCCGCACATTCGCGATCATCAGCCACCCGGACGCCGGTAAGACCACACTTACCGAGAAGCTGCTGCTCTATACCGGCAGCATCCAGACTGCCGGCTCGGTCAAGGGCAAGAGCTCGGCCAAGCATGCCGTCTCGGACTGGATGGACATCGAGAAGGAGCGCGGTATCTCCGTTACCTCCTCGGTGCTGCAGTTCACCTACAACGGCGCCTGCGTCAACATCCTCGATACCCCCGGCCACCAGGACTTCTCGGAGGATACCTACCGTACCCTTATGGCCGCCGACGCTGCTGTTATGGTCATCGACGGCGCCAAGGGCGTCGAGGCCCAGACCAAAAAGCTCTTTAAGGTTTGTACGCTGCGTCACATTCCCATCTTCACCTTTGTGAACAAGCTCGACCACGAGGCTCGCGATCCGTTTGAGCTCATGGAAGAGATCGAGAATGTCCTGGGCATCAATACGTATCCTATGAACTGGCCGATCGGCAGCGGTCGTAACTTCCGCGGCGTGTTCGATCGTCAGACCCGTCGCGTTATCGCCTTTGAGGGCGATGGTCACGCCAACGCCACCAAGAAGGTCGCCGAGGTCGAGGCCGAGCTGGGCGACCCCGCCATGGATGAGCTCATTGGCGAGGAGAACCATAAGAACCTAATGGACGATATCGAGCTGCTCGATGGCGCCGGCGACGAGCTCGACTTGGATGCCGTGGCCTGCGGCAAGCTGAGCCCGGCGTTCTTTGGCTCGGCGCTCACCAACTTTGGTGTGGAGCCCTTCCTCAAGGAGTTCCTGCGTCTGGCCCCGACGCCGCGCGCCTATACCGATACGCTCACCAGTGAGCCGGTCGATCCTTGCCGCGACGACTTTAGCGGCTTTGTGTTTAAGATTCAGGCCAACATGGACAAGAACCACCGTGACCGCATCGCCTTTGTGCGCATTTGCTCGGGTAAGTTCGAGCGCGGCATGGATGCCTTTCACGTGCAGGGCAACCGCAAGCTCAAGCTTGCCACGGGCACGTCGATGATGGCCGATGACCGCGCCATCGTGGACGAGGCGTACGCGGGCGATATCGTGGGCCTGTTCGATCCGGGTATCTTTAGCATCGGCGACACCGTGTGCTCCGGCAAGCGCCACGTGCAGTATCCGCAGATCCCGACGTTTGCCCCCGAGATGTTCGCTCGCATTACGCAGGTCGACACGCTCAAGCGCAAGCAGTTCGTCAAGGGCATGGAGGAGCTTGCCCAGGAGGGCGCCATCCAGATCTTCCGCGAGCTGGGTGCCGGCATGGAGAGCGTCATTGTGGGCGTGGTCGGCGTACTGCAGTTTGAGGTGCTCGAGCGCCGCCTCAAGGCTGAGTACCGTGTTGAGGTTCGTCGCCAGCCGCTGCCCTATACGGACATCCGCTGGATCCAGAACGACCCCGATACTATCGATATCCCGGGCCTTTCGCTCACGCGCGACACGCTGCGTGTCGAGGACATGCGCGGCGGTAAGCTACTGCTGTTCACGAGCCCGTGGAACGTGGATTGGGCAACCGACCACAACCCCGACCTGATCCTGTCGGAGTTTGGCAACGTAGCCTTTTAACGCATTGGCGCGGTGGTCCTGTGGGGCTGCCGCGCCGTTTGTTTGCCTTATGCCGCGCGAGCGGCTATCATACCCACCGTCGTCTCAAGACCGGGGCGTCCGAGCAGTTCGGGTCCGATATCCTGCTCGTTAAACCTAAAACCAAAGGAGTACATAATGATCAAGAAGGTCATGGAGGACTACAAGGTCCTGTTGCGGAGCATTCCCGCGGCAACGGTTTCGCTGTTTTTCGTGAGTGTCATCATGATGAACCTGCTGGCCAACAAGGAGCTTATCAGCCTGCCGTATCTGGCGCTCGATTGCGGCTTTGTGGTGAGCTGGGTCTCGTTTTTGTGCCAGGACATGATTTGCAAGCGCTTTGGCGCCAAGGCATCCATCAAAATCTCTATCCTCGCGCTGCTGGTCAACCTGGCCGTGAGCCTGTGCTTTTGGGCATGCTCGCTCACGCCCGGCATGTGGGGCGCCTACTACGACACGGGCATGATTGAGGTCAACACTGCCCTTAACGCCACCATCGGCGGCACCTGGTACGTGGTGCTGGGCTCTTCGCTGGCAATGCTCGTTTCTGCCGTGGTTAACTCCACGCTCAACCAGTCGCTCGGCCGTATGCTCAAAAAGAATAACTTTGCGAGCTTTGCCTTCCGTTCCTATGTGTCTACGGGTGTTGGCCAGTTTATCGACAACCTGGTCTTTGCCATTGTGGTGAGTCACACGTTCTTTGGCTGGACCTGGGTGCAGGTTCTTATGTGCTCGCTGACCGGCGCTGTTGCCGAGCTACTGTGCGAGGTCTTCCTGAGCCCCGTGGGCTACAAGGTCGTGCGCGGCTGGGAGCGCGAGAATGTGGGTTCCGAGTACCTCGAGCGCCACGCAACCGCCTAAGGAGCAAGTATGCGGGTTTTGATCACGGGCGCTTCGGGCGGTATCGGAGCCGCGTGCGTGCAGCGCTTTTTGGACGAGGGCCACGAGGTCGTGGGCTTTGATCTTTTGCCGGCGGCGATCAAACACGAGTGCTACCGCCATCTGATTGTTGATGTCCGCGAGCCTGACTCGTTTCCAGGTGACCTTGAACCCCAGGTGATCGTGAACGTTGCCGGTACGCAGGATTCGGCCGACGACATCGCCGCCAACCTGTGTGGCACCATCAACGTGACCGAGCGCTATGCCTTTGTGGGGGAGGGGCTTGCCGCCAAGCCGGCGCCGGCTATCAAATCCGTGGTCAATGTGGGGTCGGCGAGTGGGCATACGGGATCGGAGTTTCCCGCCTATGCCGCCAGCAAGGGCGGCGTTATCGCCTACACCAAGAACCTTGCAAACCGTCTGGCGCCGCAGGCCATCGCCAACAGTGTGGACCCGGGTGGCGTTATCACGCCGCTCAACCGTTGCGTGATGGAAGACGAACATCTGTGGAACCAGATTATGGAGCTCACGCCGCTTAGGCGCTGGGCCACTGCCCAAGAGATTGCCGAGTGGATCTACTTTGTGGGCGTGACCAACCGGTTTATGACCGGGCAGAGCCTGCTGATCGATGGCGGCGAGGCCGGCCGCACGCAATTTATTTGGCCCGAATAGGAAAAGCGCCCGATGGGAAGCCGTCGGGCGCTTTTTTGATGTATCGGTTTTTAGCCGAGGCAAGTCCAGTTGACTGGGGTCGAGCCGTGCTGTTCGAGTAGCCGATTGGCTGCCGAGAAGGGGCGCGATCCCATAAAGGCGGGGAGTTCTGCCGTGGCACGGTTGGCCGAAAGCGGCGAGGGGTGCGTGGATGCCAGGCAGAACTTGCCGGTTGCCTTGCCCGCACCGATCGCGGCGAGCTTACCTTCGACCATCTGCTGGGCAAAGCGGCCCCATGCCAAAAAGACGACCGGTTGGGGCAGCTGGCAGCAGCGTTCGATAACGTAGTCGGTGAGCGTGCTCCAGCCCAGCTTGGCGTGCGAGTTCGCGGCATGCTCGCGCACGGTGAGCGTAGTGTTGAGGAGCAGGACGCCCTGTTGTGCCCATGGGGTTAGGTCTCCCGTGGCGGGAATGGGGCAGCCCAGATCGGCTTTGAGCTCCTTATAGATGTTGCGCAGGCTCGGCGGCAACTTGGTTTGCGTCGCGGGGACCGAGAACGACAGTCCCATGGCCTGGTTGGGCCCGTGATAGGGGTCTTGACCCAAGATGACAACTTTGACCTGGTCGGCCGGCGTGTAAGCGAGGGCATTGAGGATGTCGTCTTGTGCCGGGTAGATAGTCTGCTCGGTACGCAAAAGGGCGATGCGCTCGAGCAGCTGGTTCGTAGTGTCACGTACCGGCTGCGGCGCATCGCCCAACCAAGTTGCTATGTTGCGGTCGCGGGTCGCGGCGTCCATGGGGTTCCTTTACGTCAGATGCTTTGTTGGCATCTATTGTAAAGGCGCACCGGTTGCCTTTATGCCACGGCTGTATGAAGAGTAGGATCTACGAGACGTGCTCGGGCGCTCCTGCCATGCGAGCCTGTCCATGCGCGCGGAGGCGCGGAAGCTCGACGGTTGCCACCATGACGCCGGTGAGGATGAGGGCTGCGCCAAAGAAGGCGATGGGGCTCAGGACCTCGCCGACCAGGAAGAACGAGAAGACGGCGGAGCATACCGGCTCGAGCGAGAAGGCAAAGCCGGTGGTCTCGGCGGGCACGTGGGGCTGCACGAGCGTCTGGGTGATAAAGCCGTAGGCAGAGCAGATGAGTGCGAGCGCGACGACAACGACGATCTCGCTCGGCGTGCTGGGAAGCGTGAAGCCGCCAAAGACGCATGCGGCAATGCCCGAGAACAGGCCGCCGAAGCCCAGCTGCCAAACGCCCAGAGCCAGCGGGTCGACATCTTCGACAAAGCGCTTCGCCACAATGATGTGGCCGGCATAGACAAAAGCGGAGAGCAGCATGATGAGCGCGCCCGGGTTCAGGCTGGTGAAGTCGGCGCCCGAGAGCAGCAGCATGCCGCAGGTGACGATGGCGGTGCCGATGAGCACTTTGCGCTCGGGGGCACGACGCAGCAGGGCGGCGTTGGCAAACGGCACGATCACGACCGTCAGGCTCTGCAAAAAGCCGGCGGTGGAGGCGGAGGTGAGGCTGGAGCCCAGGCACATGCAGGTGAGCTCGGTTGCCATAATGGCGCCGATGATGGCGGCGCGGACCATAAGGTCACGGTTGATGCGCAACGCGTGCTTGTGGAAGAGCAGCAGGCAAGCCGCAAAGGCGATGATGCAGCGCAGCGCGACGATACTCGTGGCGTTCATGCTGTCCATGCCGATCTTCATGAGGGGGTACGAAAAGCCCCATGCGACGGGAACGGAAAATGAGAGCGCGATTGCTTTTTTGCGATCCATGGGACTCCTTTTGTTACAGAACGGTTTCGTAAAAAGGATTCTGCTCCCAGATATTGATGTAGTAAAGCGAATGTATCTTCAGTATGATTAAGAAACGCTAATGTTGGCAGAAAAAGCGCTGGCAAAACGTTTTACGGCTGCATTGATGTGGAGGCACGATGGCATCGCGGTATCAGATTGTTTGTATGGTGGTCGATTGCGGCAGCCTGAAACGCGCGGCGGACGAGTTGGGCTATACGCAAAGTGCAGTGAGCCAGGCCGTCAAGGCGCTCGAGCGCGAGCTGGGCACCACGCTTATCGAGCGCGGTAAGCAGGGCGTTTCGCTTACGCGCGACGGTAAACAATATCTGCCGTACCTGCGCCAGATTGTGACCGCCGAGGCCGAGCTCGAGGGCAAGCGCCAGGAGCTGCTGGGGCTTTCGTCGACCGATATTCGCATCGCGACGTTTACCAACGTGAGTCGTACCGTGCTGCCGCGTGTGATTCGCGACTTTGGGGCGCTGCACCCGGGCGTACGCTTCGCCCTCAAGCAGGGCGATTACACGCGCAACGCTCAATGGGTGCACGATGGCGTGGTTGATTTTTGCTTTACGGCGCGCGGATTTACCGCTGGGCTCGAGAAGCGCGTGGTCTATCACGACGAGTTGGTGGCATTGTTGCCGGCCGCGCATCCGCTGGCGGCAAAGGAAAAGGTGACGCTCGCCGACCTGGCGTCCGAGCCGTTTGTACTGTTGGATGAGGGCGAACAGAGTCTGGTGCTCGATGCATTTGCGGCGCATGGGCTGTCGCCGCACGTGACGAGTGAGGTGACCGACGACTACACCATCATGGCGATGGTGGAGGAGGGCCTGGGCGTGAGCATGCTCTACCGTCGTACTGTGGAGGGCATGCGGGCCGATATTCGCGTACGCCCCATCGTGCATGCCCCCTCGCGCGACGTGGTGGCCGCCTGGCGCAGCTGGGACACCATGCCTATCGCCACGAGGCGCTTTATCGAATATATGAGCTCGCATATTGTCAATTAATGACTGGCGTGGCGTTGAGTGCGGTGTTTAGCGGGCTGTCGCTTTGGCTTGGGTGGCGCGATAGGTGCGTGCCGGGTGGCAGAGTAGTACCGCCACGACCATAAAGAATGCCGTGGTGCCCAGGCTGATGGGGTAGACCATCATGATGTTCGCAAAGGTGCGGAAGTGCGGGAACACGCAGAACACCCAATAGAAGCGGATGCCGCAGACGCAGATCATGGTGATGAGGGCCGGCGTGAGCGAGATACCAAAGCCGCGCAGGTAGCCCGACATGTTTTCGTAGAACATGCTAAAGGCGTACGCCGGGAAGATCGAACATACGCGGATATAGCCGATCGAGACGATGTTGGGATCGCTGTTGAACAGCGACAAGATCTCGCGCCCCAGGCCAACAATAACGATAATTGTGGTGAGTGCGACGATACCGCCTTCGACTAGGCAGACCTTGAGCGTTTTGGTACAGCGGTCGATCTGGCGGGCACCGTGGTTTTGTCCCACAAAGGTGGTGCAAGCCTGGCTAAAGCTGTTGAGCAGGTTGTAGCACACGTACTCCAGGCTCATGGCGGCGCTCGATGCTGCCATGACCTCGGTGCCCAGGCTGTTGATGGCAGACTGGATGATGATGTTGGCGACGGCAAAGACAGCGCTTTGGATGCCGGCGGGCAGGCCGATCTTGACGATGCACTTGAGGGCGACGGGGTCGATAGCCAGGTCGCGCGGGGTGACGCGGACGACGGAGTCGGTCTTGAGCAGACGGATAAAGAGCGTGGCGGCGCTGACGGTGTAGGCGATAGCGGTGGCGATGGCGACGCCCGCGACGCCCCAGTGGAGTACGGGGACAAAAATGAGATCCAGGCCAATGTTGAGGACGGTGGACACGGCAAGCGCCTGCAGCGGCATGCGGGTGATGCCGACGGAGCGGAAGATCGCGGCCTCAAAGTTGTAGAGCAAGATCGAGGGCATGCTGAGCAAAAAGACGCGCAGATAGAGTGAGGCGAGCGGCATGGTCTCGGCGGGAACGTTGAGCGCGGCGAGCATGGGCTCGGCAAAGATCTCGCCCAGTGCGATGACGACAAAGCCCACGAGTGCCATTAAAATCGAGGTATGGACGGCGCGTTTGACCATGTTCTGATCGTTGCGGCCGATAGCGTTGGCGATGACCACGTTGGAGCCAAGCGACATGCCAATAAACAGGTTGAGCATAAGACTGGTAAGCGGAACATTGGAGCCGACCGCCGCCATGGCGAGGGTTCCCTGGTCGCCCGAGAAGTTACCGATGATGACCGTGGCGATGAGGTTCGACAGCTGCTCCAAGATGCTCGTGGCGGCCACGGGGAAGGCGAACAGGGGAATATTGCGCCACAGCGAGCCGGTGGTCATGTCAATGTGCTTAGATGCGGTATCAGCCATACGCTCTCAATCTCTAACATGCTATTTCGTGCTTATTTGCGCAGACGATGATACTCCTAATGCAACCAGTCGGCACTTAGGGACGTTCCTTTTCTGTCGGCAGCTGGGGACACTCCTTATCTCTTCTAACTAGTCATTCAAGAACGTCCCCAATGACTAGGCGGGGAAGGCGTGCGACAATGGTGGGCGTTGTGTTGTTCGCGCTAAGGAGTTGCCATGTTGTTGTGTCCCGTTTGCCATGAGCCGTTGGTGGATGACGAACGCGGTGCTGCATGCGCGGGCGGGCATCGGTTTGACCGTGCGCGCGAGGGTTATCTGTACCTACTGCGCTCGTCCAAGAGCGGCGACTCCATGGGTGATCCCAAGTCGCAGGCGCGCAGTCGTCGCGACTTTCTAAACCGTGGCTACTATGCGCCGTTGCGCGATGCAATGGTCGAGCTCGTGCGCGAACGAGCTCAGCGGTGCGCGGCTACGTCGGACAAGCCGCTGGCCTTGCTCGATATTTGCTGCGGCGAGGGCTACTACACCAGCGCCATGGGCGCGGTGCCGGGCGTGGACGCTTACGGGTTCGACTTGGGCAAAGAGATGGTGCGCCTGGCCGCCAAGCGCGGCGATGCGACCTATTTTGTGGCCAATATGAAGGATATCCCCGTGGCCGATGGCGCCTTCGATATGGTGACCGAGCTCTTTGCTCCCTTTAACGAGCGCGAATTTGCCCGCGTGCTGGTGCCCGAGGGCTCGCTCTACACCGTGGTGCCGGGCGCCCGTCATCTCTTTGGGCTTAAGGAGGTACTCTACGACACGCCGTACCTTAACGATGAGAAGCTGCCGCAGACCACCGAGCTCGAGTTGGTCGGAACGCAGCGGGTATCTGCGAATATTACGCTCCAGACGCAGGCCGACATCGAAGCGGTGTTCCAGATGACGCCGTACTACTATCGCACGCGCCCTGCCGACAAAGAGCGCCTGGCAAACTTGGACACCCTTCAAACCGACATCGACTTCATCATCGCCGAGTACCGCCACTAACCTACCAAAAAGGGACAGGTTTGTTTTGGTAGGTTTTGTCTGGGCAAACGTAAAGGGCCGACCGCGGAGATGCGCGATCGGCCCTTTTTAGTTGCTTGGCTGCAGAGCTTATGAGAAGCGAGCGCTTACAGGCGGTCCTTGTTCTCGGCCTTAACGGCGTGCGCCTGCTGAACAAAGAACAGGTCGTACACCACGATGACAAAGGCGACGATATTGACGGAGCTGCCGCCGAGCGCGGGAAGCGTGAGCGCGGCCTGGAGGAGCGTGGCTGCCGCGGCGACGATGCCGAGCTTAAACGCGCCATCCACCTGCGAAGGCTTGTTGGCGCCCTTGATACCCGCAACACCTGCGGCAAGGTCGACAAGGCCCTTAACAATCACCACAACAGCGGCGAGCGTGGCGTTCGATCCGTAAGCGGATCCAAAATTGCCGGTAACAATGCCGGCAATTCCGATGACGAGGCTGGCGATGCCCAGAACAAAATAAATCAGGGCAAGGATTTTGAGTGTCTTGCGAGCAGCGCTCATAGCTGGTCCTTTCGATGCGGGCGCGGAGAATCTGTCGCGCCCAGGTTACGGCACATATCGTGAAGCACATTGTAGTTCAACGGGACGATGCATGCGTTTGAAAGCGTCTCTTGCCTGTACGGTCCAACCTTTCAAAAAGGAAAGCTGGACGTAAGCCAAATCGATGGCAGCTCATGTGCGGCGCTGCGATGATGAGGCCGTAACAAGGAGCTGGTCTCAAGGAGGAGTCATGATGTACGGAGCAGGGCAAGTACGAGAGCCGCGGTCGCTGGGAAGGCGCATGAGCGATTCTGTGATCGCTGCCGTGTGCACGGGGTTGATGGCGGTGCTTTGCATTGGGATGCTGTGGGCCATGTCGCATGTGGGACAATAGCGGATGGTTGGGCGCTGGCATAAACGGCGCCCCGCGTATTCGTTTGTTTGTTAAGGAGTGTCCATGGGCGTCGTCGATCCCTTTTCTGTTGCTCGGGCCGCGGGGCTCGAGCTCGTGCGGAAGTCCGAGGGCCTCACGCTCACCGACGGCACGATGGAGCTGCGTGCCGATTTTGGCCGCATGCTTCCGCGGCTCAAACAGGGCCGTCTGCAGCAAGAGCTGTTGGTAAAGGCTGCGCGCGCAAAAGGCATCGAGCGCCCATGGGTGATTGATGCCACGGCAGGCTTTGGCGAGGATTCGCTGCTGCTGGCTGCCGCGGGCTTTACCGTCGATCTGTATGAGCAGGATTGCGTGATTGCGGCGCTCCTCAAGGATGCCTTGGATCGCGCAGCAGATGATCCGGCGCTTGCGGTTGCCGTGTCGCGCATGCGCCTTCATGCGGGCGAGGACAGCATTGCCGGTCTTCGCCATGTAGCTGAGTTGATCGGGCGGGGCGAGCTTGCCGCCCCCGACGTGGTGTATCTGGACCCCATGTTTCCCGAGCGCACCAAAAGTGCGGCGGTCAAAAAGAAGTTCCAACTCTTGCACCATCTGGAACAGCCGTGTGCCGATGAGGAATCGCTGGTCGAGGCGGCGCTTGCTGTGCATCCGCGCAAGGTCGTTATCAAGCGGCCGGTGAAGGGCTCGCTGCTTGCCGGCGTTAAGCCGAGCTATCGACTTGCGGGCAAGGCCGTTCGTTACGATGTTTTGGTGCCGCCGCGCCCGTAGCTTGCGTGCGATGGTTGGCGCTCCGTCGGTGCCGTGCCGATGCGGTGCCTATTTCCAAGGGTGCGACGTCAGATGCCAGCCGCCGCAGTATTCGCATTTGTAGCAGGCCAAACCACGCCGCCCGCGGTTTTCGCAGTCGGCCATAACGGCCTCGGCCTCGGCGCGCGTGTCGTAACGGTTTTTGCGTTCGCACGACTTGTAGCGCCAGGCTTCATCGCGCTCGGCGTTCAGGGCGTCGCGGCGCTCGTCTTCGCGCGCAAACAGGTCGCTCATATCGCCGCCGGTAGCAGCGCCCAAAAACTCGCTTTTGGCCTTTGACCAGGCGGCTCGCTTTTTGCTTCCCATCTGCTTCGCGCCTCTCTCCAAACGCTGGTATCATTGCCCAATCAAAGTGATACCAATAAACGTGAGGTCGCCGCGTGATGATCAGAAAAACCCTCGATACCGACATTCCCGCCGTCATGGCCATCTATGACGCCGCCCGCGCCTTTATGCGCGCGCATGGCAACGCCACGCAGTGGCCCGAGGGCACGCCTTCGGCCGAGCAACTGGCTGCCGATATTGCCGCTGGTGGTAGTTACGTGTGTGAAGTCGACGGTCGCGTGGTGGCGACGTTTGCCTTTTTACCGGGTCCGGACGAGTGCTATGACGTAATTGAGGACGGTCAATGGCGAAGCGACACTCCGTACGCCGTGCTGCATCGTGTGGCATCCGACGGCACCGTGCACGGTATCACGGCTGCGATGTTTGCCTTTGCCAAGGAGCGCGCCGATCACCTGCGTATCGACACACATCAGGACAACCTGCCCATGCAGGGAGCCATCGCCAAGGCCGGGTTTAAGCGCGCCGGTATCGTATATGTGTCGGACGGTACGCCGCGCGTCGCGTTTGATTGGCTGCGCGAGGCATAAGAGCGGGGACGCGTATCAACAATTTGCACGAACGAAAATGGCCCCGGGTGGGGCTATTTTCGTTCGCTGCGCTGTTTTGCAAGCCGGCTTTCGCAAGGCGCGAACCTACGAAAATCGCCGCGCGGCAACGCAGGGCGATGAGCTCGGTCGGGGGATAGGGCCCGCTTCGCCCGCCGGCCCGTTAATTGTATCATCCAGTGTGGAACGAGGATGCCCGTTGCCGCGTGCGATGGGCTTGCAATAAGAGGAGAGCCATGTCGAAGCAAGCGGTCGTTGGAATCTTGGCGCATGTCGATGCCGGCAAGACCACGCTGGCTGAGGCCATGCTGTTCAACGCGGGTCGTATTCGCAAGCGCGGCCGCGTGGACGATGGCGATTCGCATCTGGACACTAACGCGATCGAGCGCGAGCGCGGTATCACGATCTTCTCGTCACAGGCTGTGCTCGACCACGGTGAAACCCACGTCATGCTCGTGGATGCACCGGGGCATGTCGATTTTTCTGCCGAGGCGGAGCGCACGTTGTGCGCCCTGGACTACGCGATTTTGGTTGTGGGTGCCAACGATGGCGTGCAGGGGCATACCGAAACCCTGTGGCGCCTGCTTGCGCGCTATGACATCCCGACGTTCATCTATATCAACAAAATCGATTTGGAGAATCCCGGCCGCGATGTTTTGCTGGCACAACTTGGGCAACGTCTTTCCGAGGGCTGTCTGGATGCCAACGAACTGCTGGCGGGCGGCGCCGTTCAGGAGGACGCTGCTGCGTTGGACGAGGCGGCGCTCGAGGAGTTTCTTGATGCGGGTGAGCTTTCTGTCGCAACGCTGTCGCGCATGGTTGCCGAGCGCAAGCTCTTTCCCTGCTTTGCTGGCTCGGCGCTCAAGGACCGAGGTGTGGACGAGCTACTCGACGGCATGTGTACTCTGATGCACGAGCGAACATGGCCCCAGGAGTTCGCCGCGCGTGTCTACCGCGTGAGTCGTGGAGACCGTGGCGAGCGTCTTGCCTGGGTCAAGGTGACGGGCGGTGTACTGCGTGCAAAGCAAGTTGTCGAGGGATGCTCTGGCGCCTCCACTTGGGAGCAAAAGATCGACCAGGTGCGCATCTATAACGGCGAGAAGTATGAGCTTGCTCAAGAAGTTGCTGCTGGCGGTATTTGTGCCGTGACGGGTCTTGCGCACGTTCGCCCGGGGGACGCCCTGGGCGCGGAGCCCGCGGGCGATGCGCCTGTCATTGCGCCGGTCCTCACCTATACGGTGCTTCCGGGCGAACACGATGTCCACGCGGTGTTCAAAGCGCTGACTGAGTTAGCGGACGAAGATCCCATGCTCGGCGTAAGCTGGAATACGCATCTGGAGCAGATTCACCTGCAGTTGATGGGCGCCGTGCAGCTCGAGGTCGTGCAGCGGGTGTTGGCCGATCGTTTTGGCCTTGCGGTCGAGTTTGAGCCCGGCGGCATTCTCTATAAGGAGACTATTTCGCAGCCGGTCGAGGGCGTGGGCCACTTTGAGCCACTGCGCCACTATGCCGAGGTGCATCTGCGTCTGGAGCCGTTGCCAGCGGGTTCGGGCGTGCAGTTTGGCACCGTGACCTCGACCGACGAGCTCGATCTTAACTGGCAGCGTTTGGCACTCACCAACGCCATGGAGCGCGACCACTTGGGCGTGCTGACCGGCTCGCCCATCACCGATGTGTGCATTACGCTCACGGGCGGCCGCGCGCATGCCAAACACACCGAGGGCGGCGATTTTCGCCAGGCCACGTACCGCGCGATTCGCCAGGGGCTCATGCAGGCGCGTGAGGCCGGCGCGGCGGTGCTGCTGGAGCCGTGGTACCACTTTGAGCTTGAGGTGCCGGGGGAGTGCGTGGGCCGGGCGCTCTCGGATGCCACGCGCATGGGTGCCGAGTACGAGCCACCGACGATGGCGGGGGACCGGGCAAAGCTTGTGGGTCGCGTGCCGGCATCTGAGGTGCAGGATTACGCGCTGGAGGTGGCTGCCTACACGAGTGGTCGTGGGCATCTGTATCTAGAGTTCGCCGGCTATGCGGCTTGCCATGATGCCGAGCGCGTCATCGAGGCGGCCGCCTATGAGCCCGAGGCCGATCTGCCCAACACGCCCGACTCGGTCTTTTGCTCTCACGGCGCCGGCTACACGGTCAAATGGTACGACGTGCCCGCCGCAGCTCACGTAAAGGTCGATCCCGCCACCTTCCGCCCCTGGCGAGCAGCAGACGCCGAGTTTTTCGGCCACATGTGACAAAGGGACAGTTCCTTTGTCACATGCTATTGGTATAACTCGGTACAAGTTGGTATAACTATTGCCAGGGTTTGCCAATCCGAGGAGGCCGACATGAATCCAAATCCCTTTAAGCCAACGGCAGGCAAGCGGCCTCCGATGCTCATCGGTCGCGAGTCGGTCATCGAAGATTTCGAGGAAGGGCTCGATAACGGCGCCGGAGCGCCGGG
>USHR01000025.1 GCA_900554495.1 uncultured Collinsella sp. | reverse complement strand
GCTCGGAGATGTGTATAAGAGACAGGTATACCGACGAGGCCGGCAACGTGATTGAGCCCAAGGTCACCCGCATCGATTGGGATCTGGACATGGCCGAAAAGGGCGGCTACCCCGACTTTATGCTCAAGGAGATCCACGAGCAGCCGCGCGTCGTGCGCGACACGCTGGTTGGCCGTATGACGCCTGCCGGTGAGCTCGATATCGACGAGCTGGGCCTGTCCCTCGAGGAGCTCAACGACATCGACCGTGTCTACGTGATCGCCTGCGGCACCAGCTATCACGCCGGCCTCATCGCAAAGAACCTTATTGAGGGCTGGGCTCGCATTCCCACCGAGGTTGAGGCTGCCAGCGAGTTCCGCTATCGCAACCCCATCATCACGCCGACGACGCTCGTCGTTGCCGTGTCCCAGTCGGGCGAGACGGCCGATACCCTCGCCGCCATTCGCGATGCGCGCATCAAGGGTGCCAAGGTCTTTGGCATCACCAACGTAGTGGGCAGCCCCGTGGCGCGCGAGAGCGACGGCGTCATCTATACCAAGGCCAACAAGGAGATCGCGGTCGCCTCGACCAAGAGCTTCATCGGCCAGGTTGTGAGCCTGACGCTGCTTGCTCTGCTGCTGGCGCAGGTTAAGTACCGTCTGACCACCAAGCAGGCGCGCATGCTGTTCCGCGAACTTTCCGATACGGCCGAGCAGATCCAGTGGATTTTGGATACCCAGACCGAGGCCGTGCACGAGGCCGCCCTGCTGTGCAAGGACGCGCAGTCGGCGCTGTTCGTGGGCCGCGGTATGGGCGCTGCCATCTCCTACGAGGGCGCACTCAAGCTCAAGGAAGTCAGCTACCTGCATGCCGAGGCGTATGCTGCCGGCGAGATGAAGCACGGTCCCATCGCGCTGATCGATCCGGGCTTCCCCGTCATCGCCGTGGCCACAAAGAGTGCCACCTACGACAAGACCGTGTCGAACCTTATGGAGTGCAAGGCGCGCGGTGCCAAGGTCATCGTCGTTGCCACCGAGGGCGACGAGGAGATCAACAAGATCGCCGACTGTATCATCCGCGTGCCGGCCGTCCGCGACGTGTTCAGCCCCATCACGGCGAGCGTCCCGCTGCAGCTGCTCGCACGTGAGGTCGCCATCCTGCGCGGCTGCGACGTCGACCAGCCCCGCAACCTGGCGAAAAGCGTTACTGTCGAGTAATCGAGTTCCGCCATCCTAATAGCTAAGGCCCGGCTCCGCGTCATCGGACGGAGCCGGGCCTTTTTGTGCGGAAAAACCACCACAAAGGTGCCTGTCCCCTTTGTGGTGGTTTTGGCAGGTTAGCGGAGCTTGCTGGTCTCGAAGTATTCGGGGAACTGGTCCAGGACCTCAGTTTGGTTGCGGAACATCATATGCAGGTGCTTGCTGACCAAAAAGCTCGCCTCGATGGGGTCGCGACCGGCGATGGCGCGGCGAATCTGCTTGTGCTCGTTCACGATGTCCTGATTATCGAGAACCTGCGTGGCGGCGCGCAGCCAGCGGAAGCGCTCCAGGTCGGCATTGGTCTCTTCGAGCCACGACCACACGGTGCTGCGACATGCGATGCTAAAAATCATGTGATGCATGAGGTTGTCGCTCAAAAAGAAGCCGATGCGATCCTCTTCGGCCATGGCCTTTTCCTGCAGCGCGATGGCGCGGTCGAGCTGCTCGATGCCGGCCGACGTGGCGCGCGCACAACACTCCACAATCACCTGCTTTTCCAGATGCTCGCGGATGTAACAGGCACTCTCGGCAAGGGTGAGGTTGATGGGTGAGACGTAGGTGCCGCTCTGGGGCACGGTGCGCACCAGGCCTTCCTGCGCCAAGCGAACCAAAGCCTCGCGCACGGGCGTGCGACCCATATCCAGGTCGTCGCAAAGTTGCTTGACGCCCAGCTTTTCGCCCGGCTTGTAGTCCAGGTAGACGATTTTGCGTCGAATGGTGTGGTAGGACTGGTCCTGTAGGCTCGTTTCCTGCTCGCCGACGTGCATCGATTCTTCCATAGTGCCTCACAACCGTTCTATCACACTCATATATCAGCTGTTAATTATGCCGCGAATCAGCTCTCCGCGGTGGGTAATTCGGCTGTTGCCTGAGAACTATCGCGGCATCTTAGTCTGTGTTTGCGCAAGGCTGTGCTCAATGTTGCCGTATCATAAGCCGTCGCAAACGTGAAATAGAAAGAAGGAATCCCATATGCAACTGGCAAATATCGTACGCGAGCGCTGGAAAGGCGTCTTGTTCTGCCTGATCATCGCCATTCCCGCGACGTTGCTCGGCAAACAGGTTGAGGTGGTCGGCGGTCCGGTATTCGCCATCCTCTTTGGCATGGTCCTGGCGCTCGTCTTTCCCAAGAATCGTCGCGAACAGCTCGCCGCCGGCGTCACCTATACGTCCAAAAAAGTCTTGCAGTACGCGGTTATCCTGCTTGGCTTTGGCATGAACCTCTCCCAGATTCTGTCCAAGGGCGCCCAGTCGCTGCCGATTATCGTGGCGACAATCTCGACCTCGCTTGTCATCGCCTTTGTGCTCTGCCGCGTTATGAACGTGCCGGGCAAGATCGCGACGCTTGTGGGTGTGGGTTCGTCGATTTGCGGCGGTTCTGCCATCGCTGCGACCGCACCCGTCATCGATGCCGACGATCGCGAGATTGCCCAGGCTATTTCGGTCATCTTCCTGTTTAACGTTATCGCGGCGCTCGTGTTTCCGACGCTCGGCGGCATGCTCGGGCTGACCAACGAGGGCTTTGGCCTGTTTGCCGGTACCGCCATCAACGACACCTCGTCCGTAACGGCTGCGGCGAGCGCCTGGGACAGCATGCACCCCGGCGCCAATGTGCTCGAGAGCGCCACGGTGGTCAAGCTCACCAGGACGCTGGCTATCATTCCCATCACGTTGGTCCTCGCATGCTGGCAGATGCATCTGGCGCGCAAGGCCGGCGGCGACGCCAGAAGCACGTTCTCGCTTAAACGCGCGTTTCCCATGTTCGTGCTGTTCTTTGTGCTGGCGAGCGTGATCACCACGGTGCTTCAGCTTCCCGCGTCTTTTACGGCGCCCATCAAGGAGCTGTCGAAGCTCTTTATCGTGATGGCCATGGCGGCTATTGGCTTTAATACCGATATCGTCGAGCTGGTCAAAAAGGGCGGGAAGCCTATCGCGTTGGGTTTTTGCTGCTGGATTGGCATTGCGTGCATGAGTTTGGGAATGCAGCACGTGCTGGGAACCTGGTAGAGAAGCAGCTTATTTGCATGCTGGTTGCTGGTGAGCACATGCCTGCGGTGGAGCGATAGGAGCTCTTGCGGGTATGGCTTGTCCGCAGGTTGATAGGTCCCGAAGAGCTCTTATCGCCCCGCCAGGATGGCGATGCGGGGCAACTCATATACTCGCAGGACGGCGTCTTCTGCCCTATAGTGTTTGGTGAGCAATATCGTTCAATTTTGAAACACTCGTCCGCGCGGCCGTCGGTGGCGGCGTGGCGCCGGGGACAGGGCACAATATGAACAGTGACGCCAAGCTACAAATCTTGATCGAGGCCTTGGCTGCTGCCGGGGCCTCGGCGTTGGCAATCGATGGGCATGGACGCGTGGCAATTTCGACCATGGATGATGTCGCACTCGAGCAAGATGTCGCGGCATTTGTCGCCGAGCGCCTGGGGCGCGTGGGCAATGGCATGCGTCTGGTGATGGGGCATGCGGGAGGGCGCTTGAGCCTCACGGTGCGTCCGGTCGCCAAGGAATACGGCGCGCTTTGGGTGGTCGTGGTCCGCGAGGTGCACGGTGTGGCGGCACACGCGGGTATTGAGTGGCTTAACGCGGATGAAGTCGAAGCGCGCTACGAGGCAAGCGCGTACGGCATTGTCGAGGGTGCCGCTGCGGTCGCTGGTCCCGTCTGCGAAAGCTATGCCCGCGGCGTGCCCCTCATGTTGGAGGGCGAGCTGGGTGCCGGCCAGGCAGAGATTGCAAAACGCCTCTATCTGGATGGGCCTTATGCTGACGAACCCTTTGTGTCCGTGGCACTTGACGAGCTCACGGATCGCGGCTGGCGCCATCTGCTCAAAAGCTCGGAATCGCCGCTGTTCCAGGCAAGGCTGACCCTTTGTATTGGCGGCTGGCATGCACTTTCGCCGCAGCGTCTGCGCGAGCTTGTCTCCACGATGACCGACACGGCGCTGGCCGCGCGTTGCCATGTGGTTCTGACGGCAAACGATATGCCGGGCGGTGGCGAAAGTGATCAGGCCGCTTTTGTAACCGAGCGCTTGGCGTGCGCAGTAAGTGTGGCGCCTGCGATTGCCGAGCAGGGTGGCGCATCGAAAAAGGTTGCGCAGTATTTGTCATATCTGTCAGATGTCTTTAGGACTGCCGCTCCGAGTATGTCCGAGGAGGCTGCCTCGACGCTCAACGGCTATCGCTGGCCACGCAACTATCTGCAGCTTCGCGAGGTCTCGGAACGACTCTATATATTAGTAGGGTCGGGTGTGGCGGAGCGCGCGGTGGCGGAGGAGGTGCTCGCCCAGGAGGACGTCATCAAAACCGCAACCTTTGGCGCTCCGACGCTCGACAGCGACCTGTATATCCTGCGTCCACTGGCCGATACCGAACGCGACATTGCGCGGCTGGTCGTAGGCTACCTTCAGGGCAACCGGACCCGCGCTGCCGAGGTGCTGGGAATAAGCCGCACGACCTTGTGGCGCTTGCTGAAGGACGACGACCGCTGAGCGAGGTGCCCGTGACCGCGTGCGGCGCGTGTGCTACAGTCCAAAGCAGTAATGTTTCGATTGCGTTACAGCGTGCGGGGGCGTATGGCGGAGACTTCAAAACCAAACCGGAATAGACGGAGCGCGGCTCCAGTTAACCGCCGCACGACGTCCCGGACGTGGGGCAAGCACGCGTCGGGGTTCGACGGTTCGTTCAAACGCACCAAATACGGCTATCCTTCGGCAAGCGCTCGCTTGGCTATGCAGGCCGAGTCGACGCTGTGGGGGCGCAAGCGCGTGGTGGGCTCTAAGCTCAAGCACGACGGAACGCTGGGCTACATTAGCCGTGCCGCTGCTCGCCGAAGTGGGCTCAATCCCGCTGGATGGCATCGCTATGTTCCGATTGCGGTCGTTGTTGCGGCGATTGTGATCGCACTTGCCGCACTCGGTTACGCTGGCGGCGGGGTCGACCTGAGTGCGATGTTCAAGTCTGCTGAGCTCGCGCATGCCGGCACGGAGCTTGTCGAGGGCGCTCAGACACAGACGGGCGTGGCTCCTCAGCGCGGTATTGTTGCCGCTGCCGCAACGATCGCCGATACCCAAAAAGGCGAGGATGCGGACAGCGAGGATAGCGAAACCGGTGCAAACGGCGTGGGTTCGCAGGTCACGCCCGTGGCACAAGGCCAATAAGTCACAGAACCATCACACTAAGTCGCTGTTTGGGACCAATGAGTGAGCAAAAAAGCAGCAATGTTGTTTCATATAGAACTCATTAGTCACAATTTATAAAAAAGGGATATAATACTACGCACTTAAAGGTCCACAAGCTGCAAGTTGAGGAGTACCTAACATGAAGAAGAGATTCATGGCAGCACTGAGCGTTCTCGCTCTTGCCCTGGCTCTGCCCGTGGCTGCTTTCGCCGCCCCGAGCCCTGCCAACACCACCGCCACCGGCGCCAACAACGTGACCGCCAGCGTTAACAACGCTAACGTCAAGGTTGTTTCCACCACCAAGAACGCCGAGGGCACCCCTGCCAACGCCAACGTGGTCGCTTCCTTTGAGATCACCGAGACCGTCGAGGGTACCGTTTCTGAGTCCAACCCGCTGACCGTCACCTTCACCCTTGGCAAGGCTTACGCCAACGCCAAGGTTACCGTCTATGTCCAGCACAACGACGGTAGCAAGGAGACCCTGAACCTCACTGCCGACAACAACGGCAATGTTACCTTTAAGGTCACCAAGCTCTCCACCTACACCATCGTGGCTGAGAAGACTGCTGCTGGCGCTGCTACCACCGACAACGGTGCTAAGTCCCCGGCTACCGGTGTGAACACCACCGCTGTTGCCGCTGTGGCTGCTGTTGCCGCTGCTGGCGCTGCCTGCGCTTTTGTTGCTCTTCGCAAGAACAACTAGCACACACACGGTTTCAACCGTAAGATTTGAGGACCCGTACTTGTGCGGGTCCTTTTTTTGACCGATTTACAGGGTAAGGGAGCACCATGGCACAGCAGCCGCAGGGCAAGCATATGGAAGTCAAGCATATGGGCGACTCGGACAAAAAGCGTCGCGCCACGATACTCAAGGGCGTTTTCGTGGTGTTGTTACTGGTTGCAGTCGGCTGCGGCGGCTACGTGCTCTATATGAATCATCTAGAGCAGCAGCGCGCCGAGGAGATGAGTGCAACAGGCAAGCCCGCCACGAAGGTCGAATCAAAGGGCAAGGAGCTGCCGGACAACCCCATCGACTTCGCTCCGCTCATTCAAGAGAATGCCGATATCTATGCGTGGCTCTACATTCCGGGTGCGGATATCAACACGCCCTTGCTGCAGAGCACGACGGACGATCTGTTTTATCTGGACCACGACAAGGACGGTAAGTACGACCCCTACGGCACGGCGTTTAGTCAGATGGCAAACGCGCGTGACTTTAGCGACCCCGTGACGGTGATCTACGGCCACGTGAACGGCGGCGTGTTCCACAACTTGCATAACTTTGAGGACGCGGACTTCTTTAACGAGAACACCGAGTTCTATATCTACACGCCGGGCCATATTCTGAAGTACAAGATTGTCTCGGCCTATCAATATGACGATCGCCACATTCTCAACTCGTTTAACTTTGCCGACCCTGCCGTGCGCCAGGACTACTTTAATTCGGTCTGTAATCCGGACGCATTGCTCAAAAATGTACGTGACGGCGTGACACTTGATGCAGATAGTAAGATTGTACAGTTGAGCACCTGCATGCTCGATAGTTCGCAGGGCAACTCGCGCTATATTGTGAGCGGTGTGTTAACAAACGACCAGGAGACAAAATAGTCATGAACCCCCGTGGCAAGCACTTTATCGATGCGGTGGATCCCGACGAAAATCAAGTAAACAATCCCGAGCATCAGGTTCAGGATGTGGCGGAGCCTGTCGAGCCTCAATGGGAGGCCAAAGACACTCCGACGCCTCAATCTGGCGAAAAATCCAAGAGCAAGGACGATGCTCCGTCCGACGCATCGGCAAAGACCGATGAAGCTGCGGCGCAGCCTGTTGATGAGGTAGAGTGGCCTTCGCTTGATGAGGCGGGACCTCAGCGTCGTCGACGCTCCAAAGAGTCGATCAAGCGCATCAAGCGCCGTCGTCGCATTCGCACGCTCGTGATCGTGCTGCTCGTGATTGGTGCGGTTGCTGCTGCCGGCTGGGGCTTTGCGAATCACAGCGTGAACCAAGGCAAAAAGAAGATTGAGGAAAAGACCGAAAAGGTCATTAAGGCCAAGGGCGACACCATTACCTATAACGGCAAGAAGTATGCGCTCAACAAGCATATGGCCACGGTGGCGTTTATCGGCTTTGATGGCCGTAATAACGATGACGGCACCCAGAAGGGCCAGTCCGATACCGTGATGGTCGTAGCGCTTAATACTGACACGGGCGAGGCCCGCGGCATTATCATCCCGCGTGACAGTATGGTTGCCGTAGATACGTATTCCAACGGTTCGTTTGCCGGCCAGGTGACCGAGCAGCTGTGCTTGCAGTTTGCCTATGGCACCGATGGCGATAACTCATCGGCGCTGACGGCCGCCGCTGCCTCGCGCGTGCTCGATAACATTCCGGTCGACTATTACTACACGCTTAATATCGAGGGTGTGGCTCCCATTAGCGATTCCATCGGCGGCGTGACGCTGGTGCCTACGCAGACCGTGCCGGGCACGTCGGTTGTCGAGGGCCAGGAGACCACGCTGTTTGGTACAACGGCGGAAAAGTATGTGCAGTGGCGCGACACGACGAATCTGACGTCTTCGCTGGATCGTACAGCGCGCCAGGTGAGCTACGTGCAGGCGTTTGCATCGAAGGTGCTCAGCAGTGCCAAGAGCAACCCCGCCATGCTCATCAGCCTGTATCAGGCCATGGGCGACTATACGTGGACCAATTTGGGTCTCGATGAGTTCAGCTATCTAGCGACTACGATGCTCGAGCACGGCCTGACTTCGTTTGATGTCGTGACGCTGCAGGGCACCATGCAGCAGGGCGACACCTTCGCCGAGTTCTATCTGGACCAGGACAACGTAAAGCAAACGGTCGTCGACACCTTCTACCACCCGGTCGACTAATTGGGTCCGCCGTTCGTTAGAACGGCGGAACATACACCACGTTGTCGCGGCGCGGCTTTGCCTCGGGGAGTGTGTCCTCGGCGTAGCCCAGAATGCAGTTGCCCACACCGCGCAGGCTTCCGTCGGCGGGCAGACCCCACTTGGCCAGCAGTTCCAGTCCCTCGGGTGAGTCAAAGACCTCGTGCGCGCGGTGGATCCAACACGAATCGACGCCCAGCGCATAGGCTGCGTTGAGCAGGTTGCCCATGGCGAGCGAGCCGTCTTCCAGGTGCGTGGGCACGCTGCGGTCGACCAGCACCACCACAACGGTCTTGGCGCCGTAGAAGGGATCTCCCTCTCTGCCCATAACTTGGGCGTTGAGCTGCGAGAGGCGCTCGACGGTTGCGGGGTCGGTGACGGCGACGAACGTGACCGGCTGGCGTCCCATGCCGCTCGGCGCGTACTGGCCGGCTTCGATAATGCGTGCGAGCTTCTCGGCCTCGACAGGGCGATCGCTGTAGTTGCGGCAGCTGCGGCGGTGGATGAGTGCTTCGATGGTCTCCATGGGTCCTCCTGACGTTGGTTTCGATGCCTCGTTCTTACCCGCCGAACCAAAACCGTAATCGCGTAGTCGGCCCCAAACAACGCAAGCTACCAAGTGGAAAAGTTGGTTTGCATAAAACTTCAGCCAGAATGTGACAAACCGGTGGGATGGTTAAACGTTTTATCCCGTCTACCCTGCGGTTTTTTACCACTTGCCTAAATGATGCGCGCATAAGCTCTGATAAAGGTTTTACTAAAGGAGCACCAACGTTTATCAACGCGCCATGGTGGCGCCGGGCCAGGAGGTAACATCATGTTCCAGGCTGGAGATGTCGTCGAGACCGACTTCGAAGGATTTCTGAAGCTGCTGCGTTCCAAGACGCGCGCTTTCGTGTCGATCAATGATCACGAGTACTACATCACGCACACCGATGGCTATTGGCGTGTTCAGGATTGCGAGGCCCTCAACGATAAGGGCCACTTTACTGACTGCTCTGAGCTGGTCAACACGGTCTGCGAGGTCGTCGAGCTGCCGTGGATCTGCGGCAAGAGCCTGCACGATAGCTTCTCGGGCGCCACGGTCTACGAGGCCGTTGCTGCCTAACGGCCAACAACTGATATTCTCTCGCAACCGCCGGCGCCGCCCCCGCGCCGGCGGTCTTTTTTGTCGATATGCTTATGTAGAGCCGACCATAAACAACGAGCGTATTGACGATAGTCAAAACTCGGACTAATGTAGAGATATAAATTGGTCAAAACTCGGACTATCGAATGGTGGGAGAGATGAATAGTGCAGTTAGCCTGGTCGATTTCGACCGGATGCTTAACGGGCTTGACCGTATCTATTCGGAGTTCGCGCGTACCTGCGGTCTTTCGGACTGCGCCTACTGGATGCTCGTCGACACGAGTGCAGCGGGCGGAAGCGTTGCCGTGAGTCGGCTGACGAGTGAATGGTTCTACAGCAAACAGACCATCAATTCGGCGATCAAGACGCTTAGGGCGCGAGGGCTTGCGACGTTGGAGTTTGCCGAAGGTAGTCGTAAGAACAAGGTTGTGCGATTGACCGAAGAAGGCGTGCGGTTTGCCAAGCGCTACGCGTTACCGGCGCAAAAAGCCGAGCAACAGGCATTCGAAGCGCTCGAGCCGTGGGAACAGCGCGAGATCATGCGCCTGGTCGGTAAATTCTCCCATGTTCTGAACGAAGAGTGCGAGGCATTTAAACGGCAAGTGGCCGCCGAGAACGAGGCTGACGATAAGGGCGAGGGGGACACATGCGACTCTTAATGAGGTTTATGAGGCCGTACCGCGGTCTGATTGCGGTGACGCTGTTTGCGGTGCTGATAGATAACGTCGGTACGCTGTTGGTTCCCACGATGCTGGCGAACATGGTCAACACCGGTATTACCACGGGCGATGTCGACTACATTTTACGCAACGGCCTATACATGTTTATCGCGACCAGCATGGCTAGCGGCGGCACGGTTCTGGGCTGCTATCTTTCGGCGCGCCTGGCCGCCAACGTGGCCTGCGATATCCGCAATGCCGTGTACGACAAATCGCTCGAGCTCGCTGCCAGCGACTTTGAGCGTTTTGGCACGGGATCGATGATCACACGCTCGCTCAACGACATCAACGTGATTCAGCAGGCTATCCTGCAGACGATTCAGCTGGTGCTGCCGGTGCCGTTCTTGGCCGTGGCGGGCATCATCTTTGCCTGGTTTATCGATCCCGCCATGGGCACGCTGCTGGGCGTGGTCGTTGCGATCGTGCTGGTGGCGGCGGTCTTTACCGTTGCCAACGCCGCGCCGATCTTTATGCGCCTGCAGAGCTTTATCGACCGCATGAACGTGGTGCTGCGCGAGAACATCGTGGGCGTGCGCGTCATCCGCGCATTTAACAAGGAGCGCCACGAGGAGCAGCGCCTGGACGAGGTGTTTAGCGATTACGCGGCCAATGCCATCAAGGTCAACCACCTGTTTGTGGGTCTCGACAGCTCCAGCTTCTTTTTGATGAACATCGCCGAGGTGGCGGTGCTGTGGGTGGGCGGCAACCGCGTGGGCGTCCATGCCATGCAAATCGGCAGCATCTCGGCCGTGTTGGAATACGCGATCCTGATCCTGTTCTTTGTGATGATGGCGCAGATGGTGATTCTGACGCTTCCGCGCGCTGCGGCGTGCCTCAACCGTGCGCAGCAGGTGCTCGAAATCGAGCCGAGCATCGTGGACGGCAAGGCTACGCTGGGCGACGGGGCGCCTGAGTCCGCAGATGGGGCCGACGCGGTGGCCGTGTTCGACCATATGTCGTTCCGTTTTGACGATGCCGACGAGGACACGCTGTGCGATCTGAACTTTACCTGTCGCCGCGGTCAGACGACCGCTATCGTCGGCTCGACGGGCTCGGGCAAGTCGACGGTGGCCAAGCTCTTACTGCGCTTCCACGATGCCACCAAGGGCGCCATTCGCCTGGACGGCGTTGATCTGCGCGATCTTTCGCAAGACGAGATTCGCGGGCATATCGCTTACGTGCCGCAGAAGGCGTGGCTGTTCTCTGGCACCGTGGCAAGCAACCTGCGCTTTGGCAACGAAGACGCGACTGAGGCCGACATGCTTCACGCGCTCAAGGTTGCCCAGAGCACCTTTGTGCTCGATCAGCCGCAGGGGCTCGATACCCCGGTGGCGCAGGGCGGCACGAACTTCTCGGGCGGCCAGCGCCAGCGTCTGGCCATCGCCCGTGCGCTCATGAAGCATGCCGATCTATATATCTTCGATGACAGTTTCTCGGCCCTGGACTTTAAGACCGATGCCGCCCTGCGCCATGCGTTGCAAGACGAGACGCGTGACGCTGCGGTGCTCATCATCGCGCAGCGCATCTCGACGATCTTGCACGCCGATCAGATCGTCGTGCTCAAGGACGGCGAGGTTGTGGGCCTGGGCACGCATGGCGAGCTTATGGAAACCTGCGAGGTGTACCGCGCCATCGCGGAATCGCAAATGAAGGGAGGTGAGTAGCATGACCGAGGAGCTCAGGAAACAAGGCGGCCTTGTCGATGCCGTCGCTGCGGACGCTGCCGATAAAACGGTCGACCAGGCTGTCGTAGCGCCCGAGCTGGATGAAGCCGCCAAGGCCGCAGCCGCGCGCGAGGCTCGCCGCCAGGCGCTCTATGAGGAAAACGAGCGCGCGGAGGATGAGCGCGCCCGAGCCGAGGCGGAACGCATGCGCGACGTGGACGATGGCGACGAGGACGAGACGCCTCGGGATACCTGGGCGACGGTGCGCCGCCTGTGGAGCGAGGCTGCCGGCGACCACTGGCGCTTCTATATCGTGTTCGCGAGCATTGTGTTCTATGCCATCTTTAACACCGCTGCGCCGGCATATAGCGCCCGCGTGATCGATGAGCTGTGGAGCCACATTCAGGTGGCGTTTGCCAACGACACACCCTTCAACATCACCTGGGAGAACTGCGGCAGGACCATCTTCATCTACTTTATGATCTGGACGGCCGCCGCCTCGTTCTACGCGCTCCAGAGCTTTTTGATGTCGAGCGTGGCCGAACGCCTCAACCTGTGTCTGCGTAACCGCATCGCTCAAAAGCTCAATCGTCTGCCGCTCGCCTATTTTGACGCGCATCGTCCCGGCGAGGTCGTCAGCCGCGCGACCAATGACTTGGACAAGATGTCCGAGAGCATGCAGCGCGGCTTGCTGCAGCTTCTGGTGTCGATCGGTACCGTGGTGGGCGCCGTGAGCGTGATGTTCGTGTTTAGCGTGCCGCTCACGCTCGTCTTTTTGTTCTTTACGGCGTTGTCGCTGTTGGTGACCAAGGTGGTCTCGCGCCGCACGCATGACGTAACCGGTGAGCGCCAGGAGTGGGTGTCAAGGATTACGAGCGCGGTTGAGGAAGGCTACTCGGGCCGTCTGGTGATTCGCGCGTTTAACCGCGAGCGCCAAAGTTCTGCCGAGGTGCACCAGGCCTCGGGCGAGCTGGCACGCGTGAGTGCCAAGGCCGACTTCATGATTAACGCCGTCGGCCCCGCGGTGCGATTTATCGGCCGCCTGGCACAGATCGTGATTGCGATTGTGGGCTGCAGTATGCTGGTTGCCGGCCACATGACCGTCGGCGTGTTCCAGGCGTTCTTCCAGTTTATCTACGAGGCATCTGAGCCCATGACGCAGCTGTCGTTTACCTTCAACTCGCTGCAGAGCGCGCTGGCGAGTGCGGAGCGCGTGTTCGACCTGCTCGATGAACCCGAGATGGAGGCGGATCCGCAGCCGGGCGAGGCCGCCAGGCTGCCGGGTCGCGTTGAGGGCCGTGTCGCTTTTGAGCATGTACGCTTTGGCTACGCGCCCGACAAGCCGCTCATGCGCGACGTGTCGTTTACCGCCGAGCCGGGCCAGAAGATCGCCGTGGTGGGAACCACGGGCGCGGGCAAAACCACGCTCATCAACCTGCTCATGCGCTTCTACGAGATTGACGGCGGGCGCATTACGCTCGACGGCGTGGACACGAGCCGCATGGATCGTGGCGAGCTGCGCCAGCAGTTTGGCATGGTGTTGCAGGATGCCTGGCTGTTCGACGGAACGATTGCCGAGAATATCGCCTATGGCTGCCCCGAGGCGACGCGCGAGGAGATCGTGGCGGCCGCACGCGCCGCGCAGGTCGACTTCTTTGTGCGCACCATGCCGCAGGGCTATGACACGCGCGTGGCCAACGATGCCGAGAGCATTAGCCAGGGTCAGCGCCAGCTGCTGACCATTGCGCGCGTGCTGCTCAACAACCCGGCGATTCTCATCCTGGACGAGGCGACGTCGAGTGTGGACACGCGCACCGAGCTCGCCATCGGCCGCGCCATGGACGCGCTCATGCGTGGGCGTACGAGCTTTGTGATCGCGCACCGTCTGTCGACGATCGTAGATGCCGACCTGATCTTGGTCATGGATCACGGCAACATTATCGAGCAGGGTACGCATAAGGAGCTGCTGGCTGCCGAGGGTGCCTACGCCGACCTCTATCTGAGTCAGTTCGCATAATGTGACAAAGGGACAGTCCCTTTGTCACATCGCAAATAAGGCGCGCCGGGGGTGAATCCTCTGGCGCGCCTTTGCGTTGGCGTCAATGTTGTCGGTGGCCGTCCGTCTCTAGCGTTCGTCCACGAGCTTGGCGACGAGGGCTTTGAGCTCGGCCACCTCTCGCTCGAGTTCCTTGACGCGGCGGGCGTTCTCGGTGATGCCCTGGCGGTTGAGCGCGGACTGCTCGGCGGCGTCGTCGGGCATGTACTCGCGGTGCTGCTTGGCGTCGAAGCTCTCCTCGAACACGCGGCAGCCGTTGCGCTTGATGATGCGTCCCGGCACGCCCACGACGGTACAGTTGTCGGGCACGTCCTTGACGACAACCGAGTTGCCGCCGATCTTGACGTTGTTGCCGATGCGAATGTTGCCGAGCACCTTGGCGCCCGTGCCCACGGTAACGTTGTTGCCCAGGGTGGGGTGGCGCTTGCCGGTCTCGTTGCCGGTGCCGCCGAGCGTGACGCCCTGGTAGAGCACGCAGTTGTCGCCCACGATGGTGGTTTCGCCGATGACGACGCCCATGGCGTGGTCGATAAAGAAATGCTTGCCGATCTGTGCAGCGGGATGAATCTCGACGCCGGTGATGTGGCGGGTGATTTGCGAGAGCACACGGGCGAGCGAGCGATGACCGTGCTCCCAGAGCCAGTGCTCGGGCACGTGGTTCCACTTGGCGTGCAGGCCAGGATAGGAAAGGAAGATGACCAGACCGTTTTGCGCGGCGGGGTCCTGCGCCTGGACGGTCTTGATATCCTCGCGAATGGTATTGATAAAGCTCACCGGCCGCCCTCCCTTAGCGCCATGGCAATGCGATTCAATAAAGTATAGCGATTCGCTAGGGATTAGGAAGAACAATCTTGGCGGCTTTGCGTGACAGGTGTCAGTTATGCAAACTTGCTGGTAATGGAGTAAGACTTTTGAGGGGTTTGGCCCGTGCTCGCGCCGCAACCGTATACTGGTCAACTTGGACGTGTCCGCGCCCACAACTGAGAGGTTTTACTTCATGGGTTTCATCAATTTCATTGCCGAGCTGCTTAAGGATCCGCGCACCGCGATCGCCAGTTGGATTGCCGCCGGCCCGCTTATGGCCTACGGCTGCGTGTTTCTGATCATCTTTATCGAGACGGGCGTGGTGTTCTTCCCGTTCCTTCCCGGCGATTCGCTGCTGTTTGCTTCGGGCTTCTTTGCCCACAACGGCGGCTTTAACATCGTGGCGCTTCTGGCTACCGCATGGGCCGCAGCCATCCTGGGCGATCAGTGCAACTTTATGATCGGTCACTTCTTTGGCCGCAAGATCATCGCCTCGGGCAAGGTGAAGGCCATGACGCCCGAGCGCATTAAAAAGTCCGAGGACTTCTTGGACAAGTGGGGTCACCTGGCAATCTTCTTGGGTCGCTTCTTCCCGTTTATCCGCACCTTCGTGCCCTTTATCGCCGGCATGGGCGGCATGCACTGGCGCAACTTTGTCGTCTTTAACGTGCTGGGCGGCATTACCTGGTCGACGGTCTTTACGCTGCTGGGCTACTTCTTTGGCGGCATTCCCTTTGTGCAGGAGCACTTTGAGCTGCTGATTATCGGCATCGTCGCCGTATCGATTATCCCGACCGTGGTCGGCCTGGTTAAGGCTAAGCTGGGTAAATAGAGCGCCTAGCTCGAGCCAGCGCGCAAACCGTGCCGTTGAGGCCCGTCACCGCTTACGGTGATGGGCCTCTTTGCTTCAGTCAAATGAAAATACTTTACTTAGTTAAAGAAAAAGCGTTTTATCAGACGCGTACGGGGAGTACAATCTCGTGCATGCGAATCGACGTGCCATCGGCTTTGATGCCGTTCGCGTGTCCCGTCCGGCTCTACGCTCCGGGCGTGCGACG
>USHR01000024.1 GCA_900554495.1 uncultured Collinsella sp. | reverse complement strand
TACATCGGACTCCCTCCTGGACCCAAATTGGGTCCGAGATTTTGTCCGAGGTCCCCACTTTCCCAACGAGCCTCAACCGGAAAATACATCCCGGAATCCAGCTGAATAGTGGGACACACTTTCCCAATCGGGTCCCAAGCGGAAACTGCATCCCATTCCAGACAAGAATTCCGGGACACACTTTCCGCAAACAAAGGAGGCCACTTAATGTGGCCTTCGTCTTGCGCAGGACTGTCCGAGCAGGGAACCTTATATGCCTCCGCCCGGACAGACGTTTCAGTTATGAACTCGCAGCTAGTCGCTACTTGATCTTGGTCGTACCCGGTGCCAGGTTGGGGTCGGTCTCGTTGGCCTCGGTCTGGAAGTGCTCGGTGTACACGTTCTTGCCGTCGCGGAACATCTCGTAGTACTGCATCTTGGCGTAATCTTCGCGCGCCTTGGTGGCGGCTGCGGCATCGGCGTCGTCACCGGTGACGTTGGAGGAAAGCGCCCAGCGCAGGCTGGCGTCCTCGTAGCCCACCGAGTTGATAGCGGGCAGCGACTCGCGCAGCGTCATGTGCGCCTTCTGGTAGTCGGAAAGCGGGGCGCCGATCAGCTGCATAAGCTGGGTGGACAGGTAGTTGGTGGACAGGTCGTCGACCTCGCTCGTCTGGTCGCAGCCGGCAACGTCGTAGTTGGCCCAGATGATGTAGTCGGTCTGCCACAGGCGCTCTTGATGCGTAGCGTCGTCCTCGCCGGTAAACCACTTATCGTTGAACTTGGACGGGAAGAACGGCTGGTGGTCGCCCCAGAACACCACGACCACCTTACGGTCGAGCTTGCTCAGGGCGTTGAGGAAGTAGCGAAGCGCCTGGTCGGACTGCTCGATGCACGAGACATACTCGTCGACATCGGAGAGCGTGCCGTCCTCGACGGTCTTGGCGTCCAGATCGGTCGTGTCGATGTTGAGGTGCATCTGCTTGTCGACCGGCAGCAGACCCGTATCGTAGCCCGAGTGGTTCTGCATGGTCACGTCGAAGATAAACTGCGGATCGGCGTTCTGGTCGAGCAGCTCAAGAATCTTGTCGTAGGTAGCCTGGTCGGTCACCATGCCGCGCAAGGTGTCGGCTCCCTGGAAATCGTTGATGGACAGGAACTGGTCAAAGCCAAAGTCCTTGTAGACGTTCTCGCGGTTCCAGTTGGTTGCGTGATTGGGGTGCATAGCCGTGGTGGAATAGCCGAGCGATTTGAACTGCTCTGCCAGGTTCCCGGTCGTTTCCATGTTGTAGATGGTGTAGGGGTACACGCCCGAGCCCAGGTTGGCCATGGAGTTGCCGGTCATAAACTCAAACTCGGTATTGGCGGTGCCGCCGCCGTAGGCGCTCACGTAGAGCTTGCCGCGGCTGAGGCAGTCGGACAGGCTCTTAAAGTACTGCGGACCCTCGTAGCCGGCGCGCATGTTCTGGTAGATCGACAGATCCGAGAACGTCTCGTTCATGATGGCGATGACCGTGGGCTTCTCGCTGTCGAACTGCTCCTGGGCGGCGGCGCGCTCGTCGCTCTTGGCCGCGTCGGACTTGTCGTAGGCCTTGGCGTACTTTTTGAGCGTGGCCTTGGCATCGTCGACGGAGTAGTCGGCGGGTTTGGGCGGCTTGATGGACTGTGCCGCACTAATAAAGGCAGGCAGGTAGCCCTCGCGCCAGTAGCTCTCGAGCGGACGCCAGGTGTAGACGGTGATGCCGAGAGTGTTGTAGTAGTCGATGAGCGTAACATGCGCGGTCACACCGCCCAGGCACAGCACGGCCACGAGCAGGTTGGTGAGCAGCATGCGCTTGGCGTTGGCGGCGCCCTTCTGACGGTGCGGTGCCACCAGGCCAGCGTACTCGCACAGCAGCATGGCGATGGCGGTAAAGCCCATGGACAGCACGCAGAACAGCGAGATGGAGAAGGTGTAGCCGGTGCCGGCGACCGCGGCGGCGGTGGAGATGGCCGAAAGGTCGCCCGGCTGGATGGGCATGGACTTAAACGTGATAACGAAGAACTCGGCAATGCCCAGGATAAAGAGGGCAAAGGCCAGGACCGCGGGGGCTGCGCCGTGGCGCTGGAATAGGAAGAACAAGCCGACCATGAGCGTGGTGATGATGGCCCACTCGAGCAGGATGCACAGGGGGTAGACCCAGGTAAAGTCGTGGTTGGACGATACCTCCATGCCCAGCAGCGCAAAGACGCCGGCGAGCAGCAGGCACAGGACGGCGGCGACGAGCGGTTTGCCCACAAAGGCGCCGCGCAGGCGGGCGAGCTTGCCGGTGGGGGCGGGGGCGTCGGGCGCGGCGAACGCAAAGACGCGCGGGGCGATGCGGTCGCGTGCGATGCTGGCCCAAGCGCAGCCGGTGAGGATGGCGTTGGTCAGGATGAGCATCACAAAGGCGAGCGGCTCGTTTTGAGCGACGAGGCCCACGGCGCCCCAAATAGTCAAAAAGACCTGGAACAGGCCGAAGGCGACGCTCCACCCAAGAGCGCTTTTGGCAACGGTGCCCGACTGAGCGCGAATGGCCTTGGCCTCGCGCAAGACAAGGTAGACGGTCGCCGCAAGACCGACGAGCGAGATGGCGGCAGCGAACATGCTGAGACTCCTCACAAACTAAAACGTACGAAAGCGGGGGTTTACCCGATTGTTACCAAGATATGCGCTGCAATTGGTGTCTGCGCACAACAACCAGCCATATTAACGCGCACGTGCGGCGGTGTGGCGCAATGTAGTGGCGACCTGCGCGATAATGGACGGGAATTACACGGAAACGTAAAGGCTTCTTAAAGAATTAGCGAGGATGAGGCGATGAACGAGCAGGTTTGCACCAAGGCTGTGGATACGAACGGCTATCCGGTCGAGACGACGGGCAATGCGGTGCTGGACACGTTGGAGCACCGTTCCTCCACGCGTGCCTTCGCGCGTGATGACGACGACCGTCCCGTGGCGGTGACCGATGAGCAGCGGGCGGCAATTTTGCATGCGGCGAGTCGCGCGCCGTCGGCGGGCGCCATGATGATGTATTCCATCGTGAGCATTCGCGAGCAGGCTACGCTGGATCGTCTGGCCGACCTGTGCGACCACCAGCCCATGATCGCCAAGGCGCCCTGGGCACTTATATTTGTGGTCGACTATGCCAAGTGGATCGATCTGTTTGAGCACGTGGGCTGCTTTGAGCCCGAGTTTGTCGAGCGCACGGGCAAGGCGCCCCGCCGTGCACCGGGTTTGGGTGACTTTGCCATCGCGGCCCAGGACGCCGTGATCGCTGCGCAAAACGCCGTGGTCGCCGCCGAGGCCCTGGGCCTGGGGAGCTGCTACATCGGTGATATCGTCGAGAATGCCGAGGAAGTGGCCGAGCTGCTCGATCTGCCTCCGTATACCATGCCGCTGTCGATGCTCATCATCGGCACGCCCCGTAAGGAGCGTCCGGCCATTGCGCATCCCGTGGTGAACCTGGTGCACGAGGAGCGCTACTGCCGCGCCGATGCTGCGACTATGGACGCGCAGGTAGCCGAGATGGACGCGATGTTCCGTCCGCATGCCCGCGTGGTGGGGGAGCGCGTCGTGGACATCTATACCCGCAAGCACACGAGTCCCTTTATGGCCGAGATGAGCCGCTCCATGGAGTGGTGGTTCAAAAATTGGCTCGGAAAATGACGGATGCGACAAAGAGACAGTCCCTTTGTCACATTCCATATCGCCGAGGTGGCTTAAAGGCCGTATAAATGTTTATCTAGCTGGGAAAACAGTGCCATTCAAACATGGGCCGATTACCTATAATTCCTTCGAACATTAAAGTTGGGAGGAAACCGGCTTATGGAACAAAAGGCCAAGGAGGCAGCTTCGCACGCTGCGATTCCTGTGAGCATCTCGGCGATGCTCGTCACGCTGGGCGTGGTGTACGGCGATATCGGCACCAGCCCCATGTATGTAACCAAGGCGCTCGTTGCCGGCAACGGCGGCATCGGAAGCGTCACGGAGGAGTTCGTGCTCGGCGCGCTCTCCCTTGTCGTGTGGACGGTCACGTTGCTGACCACCATCAAGTATGTGCTCATCTCGCTGCGCGCCGATAACCATGGTGAGGGCGGCATCTTTGCCCTGTACAGCCTGGTCAAGCGCTGCGGCAAGTGGCTTATCATCCCCGCCATGCTGGGTGGCGCCGCGCTGCTCGCCGACGGCATCCTGACGCCGGCCGTTACCGTTACCACGGCCATCGAGGGCCTGCGCACCATCCCGGCGGTCCATGCCGTGCTGGGCGATGACCAGGGCCGCGTCGTCGCCATTACGCTCGCCATCATCATCGTGCTCTTCTTGGTACAGCGCATCGGTACGGCCAAGATCGGTCACGCCTTTGGCCCCATCATGACGCTGTGGTTCCTGTTCCTGGGCGGCACGGGTCTGTTCTTTGTCTTCCAGCACCCCGCCGTGCTGCTGTGCCTCAACCCGGTGCGCGGCATCGCCTTTTTGCTGAGCCCCAACAACCACGCGGGCATCATGATTCTGGGCAGCTGCTTCCTCGCCACCACCGGTGCCGAGGCGCTCTACTCCGACATGGGCCACGTCGGCCGCGGCAACATCTACGCTACCTGGCCGTTCGTTAAGTGCTGCCTGCTGCTTTCCTATATGGGCCAGGGCGCTTGGCTTATGAACAACGCTGCCAACCCCGAGCTCATGGGCATTGCCGACCTCAACCCGTTCTACCAGATGCTCGCCCCGGGCCTGCGCCCGTTTGCCGTCGGCCTTTCCACCGTCGCGGCCATCATTGCCTCGCAGGCGCTCATCACCGGCGCATTCTCGCTGGTGTCCGAGGCCAGCCGTCTGGATCTCATGCCGCACATGCAGGTCTTCTACCCTGCCGAGACCAAGGGCCAGCTCTACATCCCCATGGTCAACAACGTCATGCTTGTCGGCTGCGTCATCGTGGTACTGCTGTTCCAGAACTCGGCGCATATGGAAGCCGCCTACGGCCTTGCCATTACGCTGACAATGATGTGCACCACGCTGCTGCTCTTCTTCTACCTGCACGAGGAGCGCAAGCTCAAGGTTGCTCCGTGGATCTTCGCAGCCTTCTTCCTTTTGCTCGAAGGCTTCTTCTTCGTGAGCTCGCTCACCAAGTTCTTCCACGGCGGCTACTTCACCATCCTCATGGCTGCACTCATCATGGGCATCATGGTGTGCTGGTACAACGGCACGGCTGTTGAGCAGCGCCAGTTTACGCTGCTGCCGCTGCGCAGCTACCTGCCGCAGCTCAAGCGCCTGCGCGATGACGATCGCTACGAGCGCCTGAGCGACAACGTCGTGTACCTGACCAAGGACACCCATACCGATTACATCGACCGTGATATCGTCTACTCGATCTTGGACAAGCATCCCAAGCGCGCCCGCGCCTGGTGGTTCGTGAATGTCGAGACCATGGACGAGCCGCATACCTTTGCCTATTCGGTCGAGACGTTCGGCACCGACTACGTGTTCCGCGTGCATCTGTACCTGGGCTACAAGATTAACCAGCGCGTCAATGCCTATCTGCGTCAGGTCGTTCAGGACCTGGCTGCCACCGGCGAGCTGCCGGCGCAGACGCATGACTACTCGGTCTACAAGGATCCGGGCAACATCGGTACGTTCAAGTTCGTCCTGATTCGTAAGCTTCTGGCGCCTGAAAGCGATGTGGAGCCGAGCGAGCGTACGGCCATCACGCTCAAGTACATCATCCGCCGCGCCGCCGGCACCCCTGCACGCTGGTACGGCCTGGAGAACTCCAACGTGAGCTTTGAGTACGTGCCGCTGTTCACCAAGTTCAAGGCCGTGAACAAGATGCAGCGCCTGGCCCCCAACGAGCGGCCGTAGACGTCGGCGGCTACACGGAGTTGGTTTTTGATGGATAAGCATGAGGCCGGGGAGGTAAACATGGATACAAAGGCGCTCGATGGCCGTGAGGCGGTGGTCGAAATGGTGCGTGAGGCGCGTGTCGACGCCGCCGAAGATCGGTTCCTTACGAACCGTGCCAACATGGATATGGCCGACCGCGTGATCTCGATCGTGGCACTGGTATTTGGAGCGGTGTGCGTGTGTGCCCTGCTCGCGCACGTGCTGTTTGTCTAGCGACCGCCGGTTGCAAAGGCTATACACTTGGAACCACCACAAGGGAAACCACCACAAAGGTGCCTGTCCCCTTTGTGGTGGTTTTTGTTTTTGAGAGAGGGGCGGGACGCTGATGGACGTCCGTACGGACGGCGATATTGCCGATAGCTTTTGGTGGCGGCGCACAACGCTGACGCGCCGCACTCCTCTGTATGACGCCTGCGTATCGGTGGGGCTGCTGGTCGCGGCGACGATTGTGGGCGCGCTGCTCGACCATCCGGGTCTCGCGCCGAGCATCATGATCGTCTATGTGTTCGCCGTTCAGCTGTGCGCATTCTTTACCTGGAGTCGCCTGTATTGCTTGCTGAGCTCGGCTGCCGCCGTGGCGCTCTACAACTTCTTGTTTGTCGACCCGCGCTACTCGCTGTCGCTTATCGACCGCGGCTATCCCGGCATGTTCTTCATCATGTTCGTGGTCTCGCTTGTGTCGAGCTCGATTGCGTTGGCCCTGCGCCGCGCCTTGGCACAGGCTGCCGCCAGCGACCGCCGCACGCATATGGTGCTCGAGACCAACCGCATGCTGCAGCGGTGCGCCGATCAGCATCAGATCGTTCACGCCATGGCCACGCAGCTGGCGCGTCTTTCGGGCTGCCCGGTCGTGTGGTACAGCGCCGACGCCGAGGGCGATGACCTGCTGCCACGCGCGACTTACACGGCCGTGGGCGATGCCGCACCGGTGCACGAACTGGCGCCGCAGATGCCGCCTCGGCTCTCGGCGTCCGCCTATGTGGGAACGCCGCTCGATGCCACCTATGGCGGCTCGGCGTTTTATGGCATCTACCTGACGGTTCGCACAGGCGACGGCTTCGCGCGCTCGGGCGACCCCGCCTCGGTGGTGGGCGTGCTGGCTATCGTTGCCGAGCCCGACGTGCTGACGCATGAGGAGCGGACACTTGCCGATGCCATCGTGAGCGAAGGCGAGCTGGCGCTCGATCGCGCCCGCGCCATGGAGGCCCGCGAGGAGGCGGCGGTGCTTGCCAAAAACGAACAGCTGCGCGCCAACCTGCTGCGCTCCATCTCGCACGACCTGCGCACGCCGCTCACCAGTATTTCGGGTAATGCCGATGTGCTGCTCGACCAGGGCTCGACCGGCACCGCGGTGCTCGATGCCCAGACGCGCCGCGGCCTGCTTCTATCCATTCGCTCGGATGCGCTGTGGCTCAACGCCACCGTCGAGAATCTGCTCGCCATCACCAAGCTCGAGGGTGGCGGTATGCGCCTGTCGACCACGCTTGAGCTCATGGACGATATCGTCGAGGAGGCGCTGCGCCACGTGAACCCTGCCGTGCGCGAGCACGACCTTAAGGTGGTGGCGTGCGATGAGCCAGCGCTCGTCAACGTCGATGCGCGCCTGATGGTGCAGCTGGTGGTCAATCTGGTGAACAACGCCATCACCTATACGCCCGCGGGCTCGCATATCATGATTTCGATTAGCGTCGACGATGGACGCGTGGCGTGCTCGGTGGCCGATGATGGTCCGGGCATCGCACCCGAGGATCGCGAGCGGATCTTCGAGTCGTTCTATACCGCCAACCATGGTCTGGCCGACAGCCACCGCAGCGTTGGCCTGGGTCTTTCGCTCTGCCGTTCCATTGCGTTGGCACATGGCGGTAGCATAGAGGTTGCCGCGGCGGACCCGCACGGTTCGGTCTTTACGATTGAACTTCCCGCCGCCGACGTTTCGTTTGATAAGGAGTAGCGCTGTGCCGAACTCTGCCGTAAAACCGCTCATCTTGGTCGTTGAGGACGACCCCGCCGTTCGCAATCTTATCGTTGCCGCGCTCGAGGCGCACGGCTTGCGCCATATGGCTGTGGAGACCGCCCATGCCGCCATCGCCGCCGCCTCATCGCAGGCACCGAGCATCGTGCTGCTCGATCTGGGCCTGCCCGATATGGACGGCGTCAAGGTGGTGGAGTCGGTGCGCGCATGGTCAGGCATGCCGATCATCGTGGTCTCGGCGCGCAGCGAAGATGCGGACAAAATCCGCGCGCTCGATGCCGGTGCCGACGACTATCTGACCAAGCCGTTTTCGGTCGAGGAACTGCTCGCGCGCATTCGCACGACGCTCAGGCGCCTTTCGTATGCGCAAACGGGCGGCGTTGTCTCCGAGGGCTCGTTCGATACCGGTGAGCTGCATATCGATTTTGATGCCGGCATTGCCACGATGGATGGCGAGGAGCTGCACCTGACGCCGATTGAGTACAAGCTCCTGTGCCTGCTGGCGCATAACGCCGACAAGGTACTGACGCACCAGTTTATCCTGCACGAGATTTGGGGCACGGCAACTAAGAGCGACCTGGCGAGCCTGCGCGTCTTTATGGGTACGCTGCGTAAGAAGATCGAGTCCGACCCCGCGCATCCGCGCTATATACAAACGCACGTGGGTATCGGCTATCGCCTGGTCACCCAAGGGTAGGCTGGCATCCGCCATCCCACTATGAGTTGCGGTGAAATAGTTCCTGTTTGGGCCTTTGCCAGGCATTTATAGGAACTATTCCACCGCAACTTTGTTTATTTGCCCTTGGGCTTGCTGGCGTAGAACTTCTTCTTTTTGGGCTTGTCGGCGGGGGAGGGTTTGCCGGCAAAGTTGGACTTGCCGTTGCCGGCCTGTGCGTGCGCGGGCGCCGTTGCGCGAGGCTTGCGGGCTTCGGGGTTGCGCAGCTCCTTGGTTCGCTCGGCAATTTCCTCGGCGCTAAAGCCGACTTCGGCCATGGCATCCTCGATGGGCAGGCGGCGCACGATATAGCAATGGTGCACCTTCTGGTTGCGTGCGAAATCCTCGGGGATGGTCTGCGCCGTAATGTCCTCCAGCACGACGCCCGCGCGTGCGAGCTTACGCGTCTCGGGGCGGAAGCCGCGCAGGTTGCAGCTAAAGATGGCATGTCCGCCCTGTGCGAGCAGGCGCGATACGCCGGCCAAAAGCTCAACATGGTCGCGCTGGACATCCCAGGTGCGACGGCCCATCTTGGACGAGTTTGAGAACGTGGGCGGGTCGACAAAGATCAGGTCCCAGCGATTGCGCGTCTGGCGCTGGTCGCGAATCCAGGCGAGCACGTCGTCGCGCACAAAATGGTGCTGCGGGCCAACAAAGCCGTTCTGGCGCATATTGCGCTCGGCCCAGTCCAGGTAGGTGTTGGAAAGGTCGACCGTCACAGTTTCCTCGACGCCGCCGTCTGCCGCATAGCAGGTGGCGGTGCCGGTATAGGCGAACAGATTGAGGAAGCGGCGTGCCTGTTTGGCGTGCTCGCGCACCAGGTTGCGGGTGACGCGGTGATCCAAGAAGATGCCCACATCCAAATAGTCGTCAAAGTTGACGGCAAAGGTAAGGCCGCCCTCTTCGATGAGCGGCAGACGACGGCGCGCGATGTTGGCGCGCTCGCCCGAGCCACCCTTGCCGGCGCCCTGTTTGCCGTACTGCGAGCCGCCGCGCGAACGCATGCGGGCCTTGGCGTGCACGTGCTCGGCCGGAACATCAAGAATACGCGGCGCGATGGCCAAGATGTCGAGCATGCGGGCCTGGGCAAGCGCGGGGTCGATGGTCTTGGGTGCGGCGTATTCGGCGATGACGAGCCAGCGGCCCGGCGTCTGCGGGCAGCCCTCGTACAGGTCGATGGCGGCGGAGTAGTCGGGCAGGTCGGCATCGTAGACGCGGTAGCAGCTCACGCCCTCGCGCTTGGCCCACTTGCGGCGCAGACGGGCATTCTTGCGCAGGCGGTTGGCGAACTGCTCAGACTCGGGAATGAGCACGGGCAGCGGCTTGCCGTCGCCCAGGTCGAGCGTGGCGGCAGGTTCGGGCGTGGGAGTATCGGCGGCTTCGTCATGAGCGTCTGCGGTCTGTTCCTCGGCATCTGCGCTGATCGCTGCTTCAAATGCCGCGGCGGCGTGGTCGAGCGAGGGCCAAACCTCAATAGCCGCCTCCTCGTTGTTGGGCATGACGGCGATCGAGCGCTTGGGCTCGGCGTGGAGCGCGCGGGCCAGCAATCCGTCGCGGGTGAGCGCGGCGACCGGCGCCGAAGCGAGCTCGGGGGCGCGGCGCAGCTCGCCGATGAGCGTCATGGCATCGTGCATGAGTGAAAGCGGTGTCTCGGTCGTATCCGCGACGAGGGCGGCACCGGCGACAGTGCCCGCGTGGTCCAGCACGGTGGCGGACTTAGCGGCGCAAAAATCGACAAAGCGCTTGTAGCCGGCACACTTGACCATGCGCTCGGCGGTCTTGCGGGCGGTGGGGTCAATGTCCATGGCCACGATGCGCGCCTGGCGCTCGCGCGCTGCCGCCTCGCGCTCGCGCGCCTCGGCAAGCAGCTGCTCCCACAGGACAGCGTCGTGTAGCTGCCAGCCCTCAAAGCCCCAGCGCTCGCGTGCGGCGCCCGGGGCGCGGTCGGTCAGAATGTTCACGGCTTCCAGCAACAGGCCGCCGCCGGCGCACGAGGCATCGATTAGCGTGGGAAGGGCTTCATTCTCGTAATCGTCGGCCGTCAACTCGCGCTCGCACAGTGCGGTCCAGCCGACCTGCGCCAGCACCAGGGCGGCGTAGTCGGGGCGCAACACGTGCGCACCCTCGCCGGCACGGGTCGCCGCGGGCGGCAGGCGCTTGAACAGCGGGTCGCCCGAAAGGTCCAGGCTGATGCTCGCGCGGCGCTGGCGCAGCGAAAGCAACAGGTGAACGTCGGGATCGGCAGCGTCGACATCGGCGCGACGGCCCGTGGTCTCGGCCAGACGGTCGCACAGCGCGTCCTTGGCGCGCAGGGCCGAGAAGCGCGTGTTGCGCAGCTGCTCGGTCACGCCGCGGGCGGTGATGGCAATGGTGGCGCCGGGGCGGACGATGTTCTCCCAGGCGATGTCGTAAACGCTATCGTACAGCTCATCGGCATCCTGCGCCTCAAAGCGCCCGAGCACCGCAAACACGCGGCTCGCTAGGCGCGACCACAGACAGGCGCGGTAGCCTTCTTCGAGCTCGCCCTCAAACGTGGCGCGGCCCTTCAGCCGGCGAACATGCGAAAGCCCGAGGCGTTTAAGCTCATCGGCGAGTGCGGACTCAAAGCCTTCGGGGCAGCTTGCGTAAAATTCCATGGGTGACCTCTCTGGTTGCGTCGCTCCATTATATGATGGATGCTTCGTTTGCCCTTATCCTCGAAAGGAACCCATATGATTGATGCGTGTCCCGAACCCGCTGTGCTCTTTTTTGACGTGGACGGCACGCTGACGTCGTTCGATCCCGACAACATGACCGACAAGGACTTTTCGGCGGTTCGCCCCTCGCAGGCGGTCGTCGAGGCGTTTCATCGTCTGCGCGACGCGGGACACCAGGCATTTATCTGCACGGGTCGTCCCTTGTGGCTGATTGCCGATAGCTTGCGTGCGCTCGACCCCGCGGGCGTCGTTGCCATGGCGGGCGCCACGCTCGAGGTCGAGGGCCGCGTGGTACACGAGGACTGCTTTGGCGAGGACGTTATCGAGGAGCTTGCACGCCGTATGGCCGCGGCAGGGATTGAGGCCTTTTTCGAGACCAACGTGGCTACTTTTGCCCTGGAACCCGCGGGTGTTGAGCAGTCGTCTCTGATCGGCACTTCTGTGGCGCACAGCACCGAGGAGATGCGCGTCGACGGCAGTCTGCGCGTGGGCAAGGTAGGCCTCACTGCGCCCAGTTTGGCTCGCGTAGCCAACGATGACGGCTTTATCGATTGCGAGTTTGAGCTGTGCAACACCGGTGGTCAGAATCGCGAGCTGAGCCCCAAGGGCATTGACAAGGGCGTGGGCGTGGCGCGAGCACTGGCGTATCTGGGCCGCGAGGGAAATGCGCGCACCTTTGGCTTTGGTGATTCGGGCAACGACTTGGGCATGCTCGCTGCCGTCGAGACGGCTGTCGCCATGGGCAACGCCATGCCCGAGGTCAAGGCGATCGCCGACTACGTGACCGACGATGTCGCACACGACGGCACCGTCACAGCGATGCAGCATTTCGGCCTCATCTAATGAATCCCGCGTTCTGACGTTTGCTCAAACTGCGACTCTTTGCTTTTGCATGCTCAATCGATTTATCAATCCAAACACTGAGGTGTTTATACCGTTCGCCGAGAAGATAAAAAACCGCAGTTCACGCCTTGATAAACGTAGGTAAAGTGTTTAGCAGTTTATCGGCCGTATGCTAACGAAAGGAATCAGGCAGATGGCAATCAAGGTGTTCGCTGACGGTGCAAACCTCGAAGGCATGCTCGACATGTACGAGAACGGTAACGTTCAGGGTTTCACGACCAACCCGTCCCTTATGAAGAAGGGCGGCGTGATGGATTACCGCGCGTTTGCCAAAGAGGTCCTGGCTCACATCACCGATGTGTCCGTCTCGTTTGAGGTCTTTGCCGACGACGTCGAGACCATGGAGGTCGAGGCTCGCGAGATCGCTACCTGGGCCGAGAACGTCTACGTCAAAATTCCGTGCGTGACCACCAAGGGCGAGTCCACCGCTGAGCTGGTCCGCAAGCTTTCGGCCGACGGCATCAAGGTCAACGTCACCACCATCTTTACGCCTACACAGGTCGATGAGATGGTCGAGGCCGTTGACGCCGAGACGCCGTCCATCATCTCGCTCTTTGCCGGCCGCATTGCCGATACCGGCGTCGATCCCATTCCGTTTATGGCGGAGTCGGTCAAGAAGGCCGCCGCCAAGCCCAACTGCGAGGTCCTGTGGGCATCCACGCGCGAGCTCATCAACATCTATCAGGCCGAAGCCTGCGGTTGCCAGATCATTACGGTGCCCAACAGCATCCTGGCCAAGCGCAAGAACATCGGTCGCGACCCGTACGAGGTCTCACTCGACACCGTGCGCGGCTTTGCCAAGGATATCGCCTCGCTCGGTTTCCATATCCTGCCGTAGCGCGAACACTGACTACGCCTCGGGCTGCTCGCCCCGGCCTTTCCTTTCCCTATCGCTCACGCGCTTCGCGAGGGTCGCGCTAGGCAAAGGAAAGGCCGGGGCTGCCGACACGAACTTGCCAGTAGGTTGGTAATCGGCTTTCATATCCTGCCGTGGACAAAGGTACCCCCTGCAGCGACGTGCAAAATCGCGAGTATTCAGCAGGGTAAAGGCTTTTACCAGCTGGTTGAAGCACGGAACAGCCCCCGTTTTGGCTCTGATGACGCTAAAACGGGGGACTGTTTCTTGCTTTTTCGTCTCTGAGGGCATCCGGAACGGTGGAATTTGCAGAATACTCGCGATTTTGCACGTCGCGAGAGGGGGGACCCTTGCTTTGGCGGTTTACTTCCCCTGCACCATGGTGAGGGAGATCTTTTTGCGGTCGCGGTCGACCTTCTCTACCCACACCTTTACCGTGTCGCCGACGCGTACCACGTCGCTCGGGTGCTTGACGAAGCGGTTGGCCAGCTTGGAGATGTGTACGAGGCCGTCCTGGTGCACGCCCACGTCGACGAAGGCGCCAAAGTCCACAACGTTGCGCACCGTGCCCTTGAGCTCCATGCCGGGCTCCAGGTCATCGATGGAAAGTGCCGAGCGGCTAAAGACCACCTCGGGCGCGTCGTCGCGCGGGTCGCGGCCGGGCTTCTTGAGCTCGTTGACGATGTCGATGAGCGTGAGGGTGCCGCAGTCCAGGTCGCTTGCCAGCGCCGAGATACTGCCCAGGCGGCGCTCGATATCGGGTACGCCGCCACGGCTGAGTTCGCTGGCGGCAACGCCGGCGCGCTCCAGGACGGCCGTGGCCACCTCGTAGCTTTCGGGGTGGACGCTCGTCGCGTCGAGCGGGTTCTTACCGCCGCTGATGCGCAGGAAGCCCGCGGCGTTGAGGTATGCCTTGGGCCCCAGTTTGGGGACCTTCTTGAGCTGGCGGCGATCGGTAAAGGCGCCGTTTTCCTCGCGGTAGGCCACGATGTTCTTGGCCACGCTCGGCGTAATGCCCGATACGTATCCCAGCAGGCTTGCGCTCGCGGTGTTCACGTCGACGCCCACGCGGTTGACGACGTCCTCCACCACGTGGCCCAGGGTGAGCGAGAGCTCGGCCTGGTCAAGGTCGTGCTGGTATTGGCCCACGCCGATGGACTGGGGCGGAATCTTGACGAGCTCTGCCAGCGGGTCCTGCAGGCGGCGGCCTAAGCTCATGGCGCCGCGCACGGTGACATCCAGGTCGGGATACTCCTGGCTCGCGAGCTCGGAGGCGGAATACACCGACGCGCCGGCCTCGTTGACGATGGTGTATCGCAGTCCGGGTGCCTGCTCGGCAATGAACTCCGAGACGACTTCCTCGGTCTCGCGGCTGGCGGTGCCATTGCCGATGACGATGGTGTTGACGCCGTCCTTCTTGACGAGGCGGGCGAGTTCGCGCTTGGTGCCGGCGACGTCGTGGCGCGGCTTGGTGGGGTAGACCACGCCGTGGTCGAGCAGCTTGCCGGTCTCGTCCATGACGGCGACCTTGCAGCCGGTGCGGTAGCCCGGATCGAGTGCGAGCACGCGGGCGCCGCGGACGGGGCGGGCCGAGAGCAGGCCCTCGAGATTCTTGGCAAAGACGTTGATGGCCTCGGTCTGGGCGCGAACGGTGAGTTTGGCGCGGGCCTCGCGCTCCAGCGAGGGAGCCATAAGGCGCTTGTAGCCGTCGGCGATAGCGGCGTCAAAGACGGGCGCGAACACGCCCTGGCGACGGGGCCAGCGGCTGCCGAGGCGCGCCGTGGCGGCGGCGCCGTCGACGTTCACGCGCACGCGGAGCTTGCCCTCGCGCTCACCGCGGTCGATAGCCAGCACGCGGTGGTTGGGTATACGGCGCAGCGGCTCATCATAGTTGTAGTAGGGCTCGTAGGGGGTCTTCTCGGCGGGGTCGGTGGCCTCGACGACGATGTCGGCGGTGTTTTGCGTAAAGGCGCGCAGGTCGGCGACGTTCTCGGGGTCCTCGGCTACCGTCTCGGCCACGATGTCGGCGGCGCCGGCAAGCGCCTTCTCGGGCGTGTCGAAGCCAGCCTCCTCGTTGACGTATGCCGCGGCGGCGTCGAGTGCGCTGCCCTTGGCCGAGGCCTGCATGATGATCATGTTGGCGAGCGGCTCCAGGCCGGCCTCGCGGGCCTTTTGCGCGCGGGTCATGCGCTTTTTGCGGTAGGGCTTGTAGAGGTCCTCGACACGCTGGAGCTGCGTGGCCTCGCGAATCTGCTGTTCGAGTTCGGGCGTGAGCTTGCCCTGGGCGTCGATGAGCAGAATGACGTCCTCTTTGCGCTGCTCAAGATTGCGCAGGTAGGACAGGCGCTCGTCGAGCGCGCGCAGGGCGACGTCGTCCATGCCGCCCGTTGCTTCCTTGCGGTAGCGCGAGATAAAGGGGATGGTGTTGCCCTCATCGATGAGCTTGACGGCAGCCTCGACGTTGGCGGCCTTAAGGTTGAGCTCGCGGGCGAGCTGGGCGATAAGATCCATGGGACTCCTTGCGTTTAAGGTGCGTTTGCAGCACAGGGCTACCAAGGATACCACCCGTCCCAAAAGACTGTTTTGGGGTTGCGCCACGAAAGGGGCCTATCTACTACGTTTGAACCGTATGGGTCGACCATCCCCCGGTTTTCCGAAAATCGGCAAGCCGTCTACCTGCACTGATAATTGTTCTCGGGGGAAGCGGGCACTGCGGGGCGCGGCAACGG
>USHR01000023.1 GCA_900554495.1 uncultured Collinsella sp. | reverse complement strand
GGAGAGAACGCTCCCGCAAACTGCCTCTTGACAACTTATAGGAGCGTCGGTTTTATTGGCGGAAAACCGGGTTGTGCTCAAGGGTTCCGGAATTTGCCGCATACTTCCGCAAACGACGTCTCAGTGACACCAATAATTGTCCTCGGAACCCTGAGATAATGAACAGGTGTTGCCGTTCGCCGCAAATTACCGTCCGTTTATAGAACCCACCCCCAGCGTGCAACCCTCCTTACGGTTGAATAAATACACATCTATGGAATTACGTAAGAGAGGACCGTCCCATGAGCTACAAGACCGTTTGCGTCGCCGGCGGCGGCGTGCTGGGAAGCCAGATTGCCTTTCAGGCTGCCTACTGCGGCTTTGATGTAACGATTTGGCTGCGCAGCGAGGGCAGCATCGGCCGCACCCAGCCCAAGATCGATCATGTGCGCGAGGAGTACATCGCGGCAATCGAGGGTATGGCGGACGGCACGGGCGAGTGGTGCTCCGGTATCGCCGATAGCGGCAAGCCCTTCGACAAAGAGGTGGCACTCGCCGCCGTTGAGCGCGCCTACTCCACACTTAAGCTGGAGCTCGATCTTGCAAAGGCAGTGGCCGACGCCGATTTGGTCATCGAGTCTATGGCTGAGGACACCCAGGCAAAGATTGACTTCTACAAGAAGCTCGCCCCGGTTCTCCCGCAAAAGACCGTCGTCGTGACCAATTCCTCCACGCTGCTGCCGAGTACCTTTGCCAAGTACACCGGCCGCCCCGAGAAGTACCTGTCGCTGCACTTTGCCAACTCTATCTGGAAGAACAACATGACCGAGGTCATGGCACAGGACCAGACCGACAAGCGCTACTTCGATGAACTCGTCGACTTTGCCAACGACATTCGCATGCTGGCGCTTCCCGTCAACAAGGAAAAGAACGGCTACCTGCTCAACTCCATGTTGGTGCCGTGGCTGCTTTCGGGCCTCGACCTGTATGTCTCGGGCATCAGCGACCCCAAGAGCATCGACCTCGCATGGACGCGCGGCACTGGCGCGCCCAAAGGTCCGTTCCGCGTGTTCGACACGGTGGGCATCCAGACGGCCTACAACATCGTCATGCAGTATCAGAAGGTGCCGGGCCTGGTGAGCCCACTGCTCAAAAAGATGATGATGCCCTACAACTTTAAGGCCATGGCCTCCGTCCTCAGGCAGATGCTCGACGAAGGCAAGCTGGGCGAAAGCTCGGGCGAGGGCTTCTTCAAGTACTAAAAAATGATCCCTCGGGGACGGAGGAAAACGGATCATCGTATTCCTGCGTCCCCTGTGCGTCTTGCGGCTAACGGCTCCGGCTGCCGTGAGCCTAAGCTAGCCTTAAGGGACGTTTGTTAAGCTGCGAGCCATAATTGGACAGGGTTGGGCAAGTGCCCTGGAATATGAAGGAAACGGCAGCGATGGAACTCTTCGATGGTGACGACATGGGATCGAGTAGCGAAGGCGGCTGGCCGCTCACGCGCCGTGCTGCCCTTGCGGGCACGGCGGTGGGCGCGTTGGCGCTGGCGAGCGCGGGACTTGCAGGCTGCTCTGCTGCCGGAGCCGATGCGAACGATATATCCAACGCGGACGACGGACTCACCGACGAACAGAAGAAAGTCCACAATCAGATCATCGCGACCTACAACGTCGAGAAACAGGCTGCCATCAAAGAACAACTCGATGCCGAGTACGCTGCAGGCGGCTACGACGAAACTGCCCCGTTTATCAAAGCCGATCCCTTTGGCACCGATACCCTGAGTTGCTACGTGCGTTTTGCAACGACGGACCCCGCAGCCGTCACCTACGAGGTTGCCGGCCGTAAGAAATTCGCTGATTCCCCCAAAGTGGCTGCCTTTACCCGCACGCCCAACGGTGGCGACGTGCCGGCGACGGAGCACGAGTTCAAGGTCATCGGCCTCATTCCCAACCACAAAAACACGGTAACCCTCACCTGTACCGCACAAGACGGCGCCAGCCGAACCTCGACGTTCACGGTTGAGGCCCCGGCGCTCAAGGGCGAGGAAGAGAAACACCTCGCCGTCACGGCGGGGGAGTCCAATACGCCGCTTGCCGATGGCCTCTTTACCATCTTGGGCAACGACTCGTCCAAGCTCGACTTTATGTACCTCTACGACAACGACGGCCAGATTCGCGGCGAGGTGCCGATCATCGGCTACCGCAGCCATCGCCTGCTGTTCCCGGGCGACGGCAGCATGATCATGAGCGTCTCGACTACCAAGTTGGTCCAGATCAACGCCATTGGCCAGGTGGTAAACGTCTGGAGCACGGGCGACTACGAACTGCATCACGATTACGCTTTCGATGACGATGGCAACCTGCTGGTTCTGGCGAGTCACGCCGGCTCCGAGGCCGACTTGGACGTTGATCGCGCGGCTGCTAAAAAGGACAAGGGCGAGCGCGTTAACGTCGAGGACCTCATCATCAAGATCGACATAGCAACGGGCGTCGTCTCTCTCGTTGTAGACCTGGGCGACATATTTCCCGATCTCAAAGCGAGCGCCAAGGTGGCATCGGACGGCGATCTGGATTGGATCCATATCAACACGATTCAGTGGCTCGGCGGCGGTGCCGTCCTGCTCAGCTCGCGCGAGACCTCGACGGTCATCAAGCTCACCGATATCTACGGCACACCCGCGGTCGATTGGCTTATGGGCTCGCCCGATTTCTGGGCTGGTTCGGGCTTTGAGGACAAGCTGCTGCAAGCCCAGGGCGATTTCTCGCTCAATGCAGGCCAGCACAGCGTGACGTATCTGCCGAGTTCTGACACGGCAACGACCGGTCGCTACCAGGTGCTGCTGTACGACAACAACTTTGGTGCGGCCGAAAGCTATCCCAAGTTCGACTGGGGCCAGCTGGGCGCCGCGGTGGTGACCGACTACAACAAGGGCACGCATTCGTTTGGGCGCATCTTTACAGTGGACGAGGCGGCCCGCACCTACGAGCTTGTGGACCAGATCGCGGTGCCGTTCTCGGGCTACGTCAGCAGTGCGCAGCGCGTCGGCAATTCGAACAGCATGCTCGTGGCATCGGGCCAGACCAAGACCTTTACGGAGTACGATCGCTATGGACTGCCCATCGCCACCTACGAGATGGAAGCCGAGAAGTACATCTATCGCGTGTACAAGTACGAGCTGTAGGGCCGCGCTTAGGTTTGACCAATGGAGTATGAAAACACGCCGTTCGCCGATGCCCCCTCCGCGAGTGGCAGCCATATGGTTTGATATCAGAAACATATAGTTGTCGCCAGCCTGCTGGCTACGTTCCCCCTGATATCGGAGGTTCCAGGTATGTTTCGCGCTCCGTTAAACAACTATCGGTTGGTCTAACATGGGTCGCCGTGCTATTTCGATAACCCTTGCAGTGGTCTGCCTGGCTGTGCTCCTGGGCGCTACAGGGCTGTTTGCTATAAGCCGGGAAACGTCCTATATGCAGGAATGCGCTTCCGAAGGGTTTGCCATTGACGGTTACTATCGGGACGACGAGACGAGTCTGGAAACCCTGGCCTTTCTTGAAGAGGATAACCATCGGTGGCAACTGGTCGACAAAGACGGCAGCTGCGTTGACGGGCAGTTTAAGCGTACGGATGACCCCAACATCCTGATATTAAAGAAGGAAAACGGCGAAGAATTCGGCACGGTTCACGTTGCGTATATATCGCGCCGACGCAATCAGGGGCAGATTTACCTAATTAGAAATACTAAGGTGACCCGATTTTATCTTGTGAGCACCGATCCGGCGTTTACGGTGGAGTCTGGCGATGTCGATGCGGACGTCTGATTCACGGCAATAAAACAGCGAGCGGGGCTCGAGTGTGAACTGCACCCCGCAATTTGCTCGTGTCCGTATCGCGTCTGCGCCTCGTCATAACTTGCGTCCGTGCGAGCGCTCATCCCGCGCCGGCATCACTTCACGTCAAACTCCACGCGATCGAGCTCGGGCACATTGAGGTCGATGAGCTTGCGGGCGACGTGACGGTCGTGTGCCCCAAGCGCCTCGTCTGTCGTCACATGGGCGACAATCTCGCGCTCGACGATGCCCTCTTCCTCGCCTTCGGTAGCCGAGGTTTCGACGGCGACGGTGTAGTCCTTAAAGCCCGGTAGCACCGCCGCAAGCTCGCGCGTGGTTTCGGTGACGCCGTAGCCGTCCTGCACGCCGGACTGCGCCGAGCCAATAGACCCCGCCGTCATGACGATGCAGGGGATGGCAAAGACTACCGTGCCCACAATGATGCGGCGGCGCACCTTGCGTGATAGCTCGTCGACCTCGGCATCTTCCTCGGCAGTCACAATGCCGTCGCCGTTGAGGTCGCGCTTGAGCGGCACGCGTAATAGAAGCAGCACGGCTTCGGCAGCCAGCGCGATAAAGACCACGTTGACGCCAAACTCATAAAGCGCCGAGAGAAACAATGACCCGCTTGCGATGGCGATGCCATAGCCCGCCGCGCACAGGGGCGGCATGAGTGCGGTCGCCACAGCCACCCCGGCGATGAGCGTGGCGGGTTCCTGGTCGCGCGAGTTGCCCAGGCCGCCCGCAAAGCCGCCCGCGAGCGCGACGGCAAGGTCCCACACGGTCGGTGTCGAATTGTCGATGATGGCGGCCGTGGTGGTGCCAAGGGGCGAGAGCTTAAAGTACAACGTGGACGTGACCAGGCAAAAGACCATCTGCAGCGCGAGGCCGGCGACGGCCTCAAGGGTGATCTCGCGGTCGAGCGTGGCGATGCCGTATGCCATGGCAAGGACCGAGCCCATGAGCGGGCAGATGAGCATGGCGCCTACAATGGCGATATCCGAGTCGATATCGAGGCCGATGCTCGCGATCAACATGGCAATGATCAAGATGCATAAGTGTGAGCCAGTCAGGCGCGCCCCGTTTACAAAGCGCTTGCGAATCACGTGATAGGGCGCGCGTCCCTCGCGAATGTTGAATGCCCGCTTTAGAAAGCGGCTTGCGTTCTTCATGGCCTCGCTGTGGGCGGGGCGGATGCCATGGCGCCGATGATGGCGCTCGCGCAGTCGCTTGAGCTGTTGTTTATCGAGTTCCATGCTTACCTCGTTCTGGCACGGGCTGCGTATCCCGCCCGTCGTCTTTACTCTACACCGCGCTGAGCAAGGTGTCAGAAAAGGTTTGTTGACCTGGAAGTCAGGCTAATCGGCTTGACTAAAAACGCCGTGAGGATCATAAGAGTCGAATAGACAAAAAAGCGCGGGGCCGGTTTGATTCCGACCCCGCGCTCTGCGCTGGCGCGTTGTTGGTCGGCCTACCCCAGCAGGCTTAAGCCCACGGAGATGAACGCCAGGATAACGCCGACGATGGACTCGCCACCGAGCAGGCCGCTGGCGACAACCAGGCCCTGCTCCTGGAAGGCGGCGTCCTTGGCGGCCTTTTCCTCGTCCGAAAGACCGGCCTCGGCGTCGCGGTGAGCGACCCACTTGTCGTAGGCGAGCTTGACGCAGGAGCCCAAGAAGGCCGTGAGCGACATGTAGAACGGCAGGTACACGCCCAGGCCGATCATCATGGCCGGAATGCCGAGCCAGTACATGACGATGCCGGCGATAAAGCCGCCCGCAAACCACGGCACGCTCGGGATGCCCGAGACCATGGTGGCGACGACGCTTGCCTGCGCGGCAACGAAGCTCTTGTCGGGACCGAAGGCGTCCGGACCATAGGCGGTGACGAGCGCGACCATGACGGCGGCGGCGACCAGGGCGCCAACGATGCCGCCGATGGCCTGGCCGACCCACTGTGCGCGCGGGTTGGTGCCCAGCACGGCGCCGGCCTTAAAGTCGTTCATGACGTCGCCCGCAAGGCCGCACGCCACGGCCACGATGCCGGCGATAAAGAACAGCTTGACCTGAGCGAGCTGCGCGAAGGCGGCAACGATGAGCATGACGATGAGGCCGAAGATCTCCATGGGGTCGATGCCCGTCTGGCCGCAGCTCTGCGCGCTCATGATGGTGGTGACAAAGGTGAACAGCGTGACGATGACGGCCGGAACGGGGCCAAGGTCGAGCACGATGGCGATGATCACGGCGATGGCGGCGGCGCCCAGGCCGATGATACCGGCGTCGAGTTTAAGGGAGCCCGAGATGAGCGACTGCTCGTCGGTGTCGGTGGAGCCGTCGGCGGCGAGGCCGCGGACGATGCCGGCGACCTGCGGCAGGATGTCTTTGAGGACGACGGCGACGCCAAAGCCCATCATAAGGCCCATACCCAGGGACTTAACAATGCCCTGTGCCGTCATAACGTCAAACAGGCCGGCAGCGGTGCCGCCGACGATGATGCCAAAATTGCCCAGCAGCGCGCCGGCAAACCAGAACGCGACGGGGGCGAAGCCCACGAGGAAGCCGACGGAGAGCAACATGGGCGAGTTGTAGATGGCAAAGGTCACGCCGGGGATATTGAGCGTGCACAGCATGCTGGGCACCACGCCCAGAGCATCGCGCAGCACGCTGTAGATGCCGGCGATGGCCATGGAGCCAAAGAGCTGCTTGCCGGTCTTGCCGCCGGCCTCGGTCGCGCGCAGGGTCTGAGCTGCGGCGTTGCCGGTGGGGAACTCCAGCGCGGCGTCCACGATAAAGTGACGGTGGATGAGCGCCGTGGCCAGCAGGCCCAGGATAGTGCCGGCGAGTGCCACGATAAACATGTCGAGCCAGCTGATCTGGTCGGCATAGCCCAGCATCCAGGCGCCCGGGATGGTAAACGCCAGACCGCCGGCGACCATGGCGCCTGCGGACATGATGGTGTGGGTGACGTTTGCCTCGTTGAGGCTGGCGTTGCCCATGAGCTTAAGGAAGAACAGCGAGATGACGGCAGCGAAGACGATCGGCCAGGGGAGTGCGCCCATCTTGAGGGCGGTGTAGGCCGAGCTTGCCGTGATGATCACGCAGCCAAGGACGCCGATGACGACGCCGCGCAGCGTAAGTTGACCGCGCATCGAGGTGCGGTTCGAGGGATTGCTCATATAGAACTCCTTTGCGTATATCCGCTTCCCCGGGAGCGCCGCTACGGATACGGTGCGGGAAGTCGGGTTACCAAGGGCCGCCGCGTGAGCTCGCGCGCGACCGCGCACCAGTATAGCCGTAAGCTAGTCATTTTGGGATGACTGGTTTAGGTAGGCGATATACTGCTGGGCAGACGAAAGGAGCGTCGACGATGCTTAATGGGTGCACATATATATTGACGGTCGACGTGGGCAACACGTTCATTCGCTTTGGCCTGTTTGCCGAGGATTCGGCCGCGGCACAGGAATGCCCGCTTGCGACGTGCGAGATCACCACGCCGTCGAGCATCACAGCAGACGAGGCACGCATGCGTCTCGTGCAGGTCATGGCCGCACTGGCGGCCGATGCGGGCATGCCGGGTGCGCTTGTGCCCGCGGCTGCTGTGCTGAGCTGCGTGGTCCCGGCGCTCGAGCGCCCGTGGAAGGTGGCACTTTCCCGTACCTGCACGGGGCGCGTGCTCACGGTGGGGCCGGGCCTCAAGACCGGCATACCCGTGCACTACGATGACCCGGCCGAGATCGGTCCCGACCGCATCGCCGACGCCGTGGCGGCCCGCGCCGTCTACGGCTCGCCGTGCATCGTGATCGACCTGGGCACGACGACCAATATCGAGGTCATCGACGCGCACGGTACCTTTGTCGGCGGCGTTATCGCGCCAGGCCTGGCCCTCGGCGCCCGTTCGCTTTCGGCGGCAGCAGCGCGCCTGCCGCAGGTTGAGCCCTCGGCGCCGACACACGTCATCGGCCGCAACACGCGTGAGGCCATGCGCTCGGGCGTGGTTCTGGGCGAGGTGGCCCGCATCGACGGCATGCTCGACATGGTGCTTGCCGAGATGCGCGCGACCAAGGCCGCGGGGGAGGGCGATGTGCCCATCGTCATTACCGGCGACGATGCCAAGGCGCTTGCGGCGCTGGTCGGTCACAGTCTGACGGTCGATGACGCGCTGACGCTGCGGGGCCTCGCCGAGCTCTACCACATTAACCAAAAGCCCCGCCGCGCGTAGCGATGGGGCGGTGGGATAAGCGCCCCTACCTTTCACCTGCTACAATGGGTCAAACTATTGCGATTTCGGAGGTGTCTGGCATGTCGGACGATCTTCATCAAACTGCGTCGGGCAAGCGCCGCGACGTTATTAGCTGGGATGAGTTCTTTATGAGCGTGGCCATCGCCGCGCAGCGCCGCAGTAAGGACCCCAACACGCAGGTGGGCGCGTGCATCGCCAACACCAACCACCGCATCCTTTCGGTGGGCTACAACGGTACGCCCTCGGCACTCAACGATGACTTTTTCCCGTGGGGCACGAGCGATGACCCGTTGCAGGACAAGCACAACTACGTAGTCCATGCCGAGGCAAACGCCGTGCTCAACTACCGCGGCTCGCTCAAAGACCTTGAGGGTTCCACGGTCTACGTCACGCTGTTCCCGTGCCACGACTGCGCCAAGATCCTGGCGCAGGTAGGTGTAGGCGAGGTCGTCTACCTGGACAACAAGTATGCCGATACCGACGACGGCCGTATCAGCCGCCGCATTCTCGACTCCTGCGGCATCAGTTACCGCCAGGTCATCGTCGATGTCCAGATTGGTACCGGGGGACAGGCTCAGCAGTAGCGCGTGCCAACGCCAGCTGGCGGCAAAACAGCCAAAAGAGCCCCGTCCCAAATTGACTACTCGTGAAAGTCGCGTCCGCGCGCATGGACGGCTCGTGAGCGGGTACATGGCTGTAGTAACATAGCTTCTGTCCGCGGGCGTGCCCGCGTTGTTGTGAGAAAGGAGCCCCTGTGGCTGTTAACGAAGAGCTGCTTAAGAAGGTTCTTGAAGAGATTCGCCCCAACCTGCAGGCCGACGGTGGCGATATGGAGTATGTGGGCGTCGACGACGAGGGTGTTGTCAAGCTGGAGCTGCAGGGCGCCTGTGCCGGCTGCCCCATGAGCTCGCTAACCCTTTCCATGGGCATCGAGCGCATCCTGAAGGAGCACGTGCCCGGCGTTACCCGCGTTGAGCAGGTCAATGCTTCCGGCGAGGCCGAGGACCTGTACGACGAGTACGCGCCGTTCTAAGATGCGAAAGCTGCGGACGACATGCTCCGCATAGACGTCACGCCCAAATATGCGGCTGCGAGCGCAAGGCCCGCGGCCGCATTTGTATGTAGGGAGCAGGGGGATCGATATGCTCAACGACCTCTACCATATGCTTGACCCCGTTGCGATCTCGGCGGGCCCCATCACGATCTACTGGTACGGTCTGGCCTATGTGGTCGGCGCCCTGCTCACGGCGGTCGTTATGTACCGCACGCAGCGTCGTTGGGGCTTCGACATCACGATCGATGACCTGACGAGCGTCGTGGTCGGCGCGGTCTTTGGCCTCATCATCGGCGCGCGCCTGTTTTACGTCGTCTTTTACGGCGATGGCTACTATTGGACTCACCCGCTCGAAATCTTTGCCACCAACGAGGGCGGCATGAGCTTCCACGGCGGCCTGGTGGGCGGCATCTTGGGCGGCATCATCGTGTGCCGCATGTACAAGCTTGATGCATGGACCGTCGCCGACCTTGCCGTGATCGGCGCCCCGCTGGCCCTGTGCCTGGGCCGTTGTGCCAATTTCGTCAACGGTGAGCTGTGGGGTAAGCCGACCGATCTGCCTTGGGGTGTGGTCTTTGGCGGCACCGCGGGCGATATGCCGCGCCATCCCTCCCAGCTCTACGAGGCGTTTCTTGAGGGCGTCGTGCTCTTCTGTATTTTGCAGGTACTCAGCCGCAAAAAGCCGCTACTGCCCCAGGGTACGTTTATGGGCGTGTTCGTGATGGGGTACGGCATCGTCCGCTTTCTCGTTGAGTTCGTGCGCGTGCCCGATGCCCAGTTGGGTTATCTGCTGGGCGGCGTTATCACCATGGGTCAGCTGCTGAGTTTGCCGCTCGTGATCGCCGGCCTGGCGCTCATCATTTTCGCCCGTCGCCGCAACCAGCCCCAGCGCGTCTACCTGGACGCCTAACCACCAAAACCACCACAAAGGGGACAGGCACCTTTGTGGTGGTCTTGCCGAGTTTGATAGGTTTCTAGAAAGGCTTTCGGACTGTGAAGGATTCCGACCTCTCCACAACAGCTGCGCGCGACGCCGCCCGCATCGTCTGGTTTAAGCGCTACCCCGCCAAACAGACGCTCATCGCATTTTTGCTCGCGCTGTTGGCGACCACGGCGTTTTCCATCGATCCCGCCCCGGTGTCGAGCAACGCAGTCTTGGCAATTGACCCCAAAGCCTCGGGCATGCTGTACGTGTGCTACGAGGTGCTCCTCTCGTTTGCCGGCCATACCGACGCGGTCATGCTGCTTGCGCTTGCCTGCCTGCTCACGCTGCCGTTTCGCTACGTATTCTTTGGCCGCGGCGACGCCTGGCGTCCCTCGGTGATCCTTCCGTCGCTGTTCTTTGCCGTCTGCATGGTGTTTGGCCGCAGCTACGACCTCACCGATTCGGCCGAGATCGTGCTCGGCGACAAGGCCCGCATTATCTGTGCCTGGATAGGCGGTGCGGGCTGGATGCTCTTGGCGGTCGTTGCCTTCTATCTGGCTTTTGAGTGTCTAGATTGGCTGAGCTCTCGGCGCATTCCGTTTTCCGAAGCGCACTTTGGCCGCGTATGGCGTGTGGCTCACGCCGTGCTCTCGGTCCATCCCTTTGCCGGGCCCTTCCTGGTGCTTATGGTCGCCTGGGCGCCCACGCTCATCGCTTCGCTGCCCGGCCTTTTTATGGGAGATACGGGTGCGCAGATTCGCCAGTGGTTCAACTACCCCAACGGCACGAGTGACTACCTGCGTCTGCTCAATCCCAATGTGCTGCTCAACGGACATCACCCCGTGGTGCATACGGCTATCATCGGTTCGTGCGTCCAGCTGGGGCTTTCACTGTTCAACAGCGCCAACGCAGGTCTTGCCATCTACACCTGCGCTCAGTTCGTCATTACGGCCGCCTGCATGGCCTATTCCATCTCGTCGCTGCGCAAGCTGGGCGTGAGCCTGCCGGTCCGCGGCGTAATCCTGCTGTTCTTTGTGTTTATGCCCATGTTCTCCAACTACGCGGCCTTGCTTACCAAAGACGTGCTGTTTGCCGACGCGTTTTTGGTGCTGTTGGTGCAGACCGTGAAGCTCGTGGCCTTCGGCCTGCCCCGTCGCGATGCCAATGTCGAGCGTGCAGGCGAACAGAGGCCTGTGCTCTTTGCGCGCCACGACTGGCTGCTGCTCGCTCTGGGCGCCATGGGTTCCACGTTTCTGCGCAATGGCGGCCTGGTGTTTTCCCTGGCGGCATGCGTGATCGCGGCGGCGTTTTGCGCGTGGGACGCGCATGTGGCTCATCGTGCAGCCAAGCAGGCTGGTGCTGCGACTTCGGGCGCCACGCCGCGTTTCCGCTGGGTGGGCGTTCTTGCGGTGCTTGCGCTCTGTCTTGCCTCCAATATGTACTTCACCAAGGTCTTTATGCCGGTGCACGACATCACGCCTGGTTCCAAGCGCGAAATCCTCTCGATTCCGTTCCAGCAGACGGCTCGTTTCGTCCAAAAGCACGACGGCCTCAACTCGGGTGTCAACCCCACGGTTAAGGAGGACGGCACCATCGTGGAGGCTCCTTGCGACGGCTTGGTGACCGACGAAGAGCGTGCCGTGATCGACCGTGTGCTCAAGTACGAGAATCTGGGCCGCCGTTACAACCCGGATAAGTCGGACGCTGTCAAAAATTGCTTCAACGAGTACGCCTCGCAGGAGGACATCAAGGCCTATTTTGAGGTGTGGGCCCAGATGTTCAAAAAGGATCCCGAGTGCTATATCTCGGCGCTCATCAATAACTACTACGGCTACTTTTATCCGAGTGCCCGCGATGCGTGGGTCTACAGCACGGCGCGCAGTGCCGAGATTATGGCAAAGCCCGATAACCTCAAGTACTTCGACTTCCATCCGGTCGATAGCAAGGTTGTGCGCTGGTGCGACCACCTGATCAACCTGTACCGCGTGGCAGTACAACGCATCCCGTTTATCTCGCTCGCCATGAGCTCGGCCACCTATGTGTGGATCATGATCGCCGTGGTGGTCTATCTGCTACGTCGTCATTCGTGGCGCGGGCTGGCCATTTGGGTGCCGCTGCTGGGCGTGCTCGCCGTGTGCCTGATCGGTCCCTGCAACGGCTCGACCTACATGCGCTACCTGTACCCGGTTATCGCCTGCATGCCCTTTGCCATCGGCGCCACCATCACCCGCAGCGACCTCCTCTGGTCCTAATTTGGTGCAAAGGGGGCAGGTTACTTTGCACCAAGGGGCTGTATCATCACGACGCCTTCATTTTGGGGTTTATCTCGCAGGCCAGTAGGTATATCATAACGACGTTTGTTTATATTGCCCGAGCATCTGCGCTGGGCTTTAGGTCGAAACCGATAGGAGACACGTATGTCCGGACACTCTAAGTGGGCCACAACCAAGCATCGTAAGGGCGCGCAGGACGCCAAGCGTTCCGCCCTCTTCTCCAAGCTGAGCCGCAACATCACCGTTGCTGCCCGTCTCGGCGGCGACCCGCTGCCCGAGAACAACGCCAGCCTCGCCGCTGCTGTTGCCAAGGCCAAGGCTCAGTCCATGCCTAAGGACAAGATCAAGTCCGCTATCGACAAGGCCTTTGGTTCGGGTGCCGACGCCGCCGTCTACGAGAACATCGTGTACGAGGGCTATGGTCCCGCCGGCGTTGCCGTTTACGTTGACTGCCTGACCGATAACCGCAACCGTACCGCCGCCGATGTCCGTTCCGCCTTCTCTCACGCTGGCGGCAACCTGGGCACCTCTGGCTCCGTCGCCTTCCAGTTTGAGCGCAAGGGCCAGATCGTCGTCGCCAAGGAGATCCTGGACGAGAACGCCAAGAAGGAGACCATGATCGCCAACGGTCCTGCCGGTGACGAGGATGAGTTCATGATGGCCATCGCCGAGGCCGGTGGCGAGGACTACGAGGACGCCGGCGAGGAGTGGATCGTCTGGACCGCTGCTAACGACGTCATGGCTGTTTCCAAGGCGCTCGAGGAGCAGGGCATCCAGGTCAAGGGCTCCGAGACCACCATGGTCCCGACTACCCCGACCGAGGTCTCCGGCGCCGACGCCAAGAAGGTCCAGCGCCTCATCGACCGTCTCGAGGAGCTCGACGACGTCCAGGACGTCTACAGCACCATGGACATGACCGACGAGGTCATCGCTGCCCTCGAGGAGGAGTAGCGCCCACACGGGTTAAGCCGTGCATATCTGGGCATAATGAAGCGAGCATGCAAGCCTCGTGGAATAGATGAGCCGGATCCGCGTGCGTATGGCACCGGACCCGGCTCTTTTATAATGATGCGAACCGTTTTGCATTCTGTGGACCGAAACCTGAAGGGAGCGCGCGTGCGCGTACTCAAACGAGCCCTAGCGATCGTGTATCTTGCCGCCGCCATCGTGGCGCTGGGTACGCTTGTCTGCCAGTTCTGGGGACCGTATACGTATCGCTTTATGCTGCTGTTGCGTGACACCATGCCTCGCGTCGTCGTTACGGTGTGCGCCGCTATCGTGGCGCTTGGCGTGCTAATCGGTTTTTTCCGCCTGATGTTCGCGCGTCGCGAGCCGTCCTGCGTGCATCCGGCGGGGGAGCGCAATATCGAGGTCACGCTCGCAGCGCTCTCCTCGTGCGCCCGTGCCGCGGCAGAGTGCGATGATCGCGTGATGGTTGAGCATATCGAGGCACGCGTTCAAGGCTCCGACGAATCGCGCGTTCGTTTTAAGGTCGAAGCCATCGCGCTCGACGACCGGGACGTGGCCTCCCTTGCAGCCGCGATGCAGCAACGTATCGAGAAGGCCTGCGACACCATGCTCGGCACGCCGGGTACGACCACGCGCGTCCGTTTTTTGCCGTCCAAGACTACCGTCCAGACCGTGGAGGTTTCCGGTGAGTGATACCAATCAAGATAAGACCGCTCGTACGCCGCGCCTGACGATTGACCAGAGCGCCACGCCGGCGAGCGAACCTGTTGATTCCAAAGCAGAGGCAACTGAGTTACAAGACGCGGCGGCCGCGGATTTTGACGAGGCTATGGGTCTCATCAAGGGTACGGGCGCTGCCATCTGGAGCTATGCTGTGCGTCATCCCAACACCACGCTCGGTGCCGTCGCTGGCTTTATCCTTGCCGTGTTGGTGCTCACGCTCGGCCTGTGGGACACGCTCGTCATTGCATTCTTCGTGCTGATCGGCGCCGTGATCGGCCAAATTCGCGACGGCGAAAACGGGATCGTCAACTTCTTCGGCCGTCTGTTTAGCGGCCGCTAATATGTATTCGACTGTCGCATCCGCGGCAGGCATAAGGAGGAACCATGGCTTTTAATACGAAGGTCGATGTGGCCGATACCGAGCTCGAGGCAGACGAGACCGTCACCGCCGAGGCCGAGGACGTAACGCTCGAGGACGAGGCGCTCGTCGAGGCCGAGCCCGCCGATGATGCGGACGAGGATGATGAGGAAACAGACGAGTCCGAGGACTCGCTGACCTATTCCAACGGTGTGATCGAGAAGATCGTTGCCATGGCCACCCGCGAGGTTCCGCACGTTCTGGGCATGAAGGGTAACCTCATGCATTTTGTGCAGGAGCAGTTTGGTGCCGAGAATCTGACCAAGGGCGTGACGGTCGAGGTCACCGATGACAATCGCGTGGTCGTCAACATCTCCGTCATTATCGAGTACGGCGCCTATGCGCCCGCGATTTTCGACGACGTCAAGGAGCGCGTCACCGAGCGCCTTGCCGCGATGACCGGCCTTGAGGTGGCGGGCGTCAACCTGCGTATCGAGGACGTCATCACCCCCGAGGAGTACGAGCACCGCACCAGCCAGCACGAGTAACCTTCCAAAAAGAGACAGGTTTGTTTTGGCAGGTTTTATCTGCGAAAACGTTAAACGGCCGACCGCGCAAGCAAAAGCGTGGCCGGCCGTTATTTGTATGCCCCCCGATGTAGGCATACCGCTCGTCTAACTAGGGGTTGCAATCGTCGCGTTCCGCGTTACCCTAATGGGCGCATTGTTTCCAAATTGTTAACGAGGGGTTGCCGTAATGGCTGACGAGCACGAAACAGAAAGCAAGGCATGGGCGATTGAGGCCGCCGCGGCAGAGGCGGCATCGCGTGCTGCCGAAGAGGTGCATCGTCCTCCCGTGGTGCCGATGGAGCGCGTGGTTGATCGCACCGATATCGAGCGCGGCGAGCGTGCCGGCCAAAAGCGCAGCCAGGAGCCGGGTTTCCCGCGCTTTTTTGCCGAGCTCAATCTGGGCCTGATTCTTACGGCCTTTGCCATCGTTGCGTTTAAAACCCCTAATCACTTTGCTTTTGGCGGCACCTCGGGCGTGTCGGTCATTCTGTCCACGCTGTTCCCGACCCTGCCCGTCGGCGTCTTTATGTGGATTATCAACGCGGTTCTCGTCGTTTTGGGCTTTATCTTTTTGGAGCGCAAGGCGATTCTTTGGAGCGTCTTCGCCTCGTTTGCGCTTTCGGCCTACGTCTCGCTGTTTGAGCTCTTCATTCCGACCGATGTCTCTCTGACGGGTGATATGTGGCTCGACCTGTGCTTTGCCGTCATCTTGCCGGCGCTCGGCAGCGCTATTGTCTTTGACATCGGCGCCTCGACGGGTGGCACGGACATTCTTGCCATGATTCTCAAGCGCCGCACCACGCTCGAGATTGGTCGCGCCCTGCTGCTGGTCGATATCGGCATCGTGACCATCGCGGCTTTCCTGTATGGCCCGCG
>USHR01000022.1 GCA_900554495.1 uncultured Collinsella sp. | reverse complement strand
TTCCGATCCAGTGCGAGTATTACGCACTCGAGGGCGTTACGAAGCTGCTTGAGTCTATGAAGATGGTTAAATCACGTCTTAACAAGGGCTTAGACACCTATGGTGTGCTTATGACCATGTATGACTCGCGTACTTCACTATCGAATCAGGTTGTTGAGGAAGTTCAATCGTACTTTGGTGATAAGGCGTTTAAGACGCTAATCCCCCGTACGGTTAAAATCTCCGAAGCTCCGTCTTTTGGAGAACCGGTAATTACCTATGCACCTCAAAATAAGGGTGCAAAAGCATATATGAACCTTGCAAAAGAGGTGATCAAGCGTGCCTAGTGTAAAGAAACGTGGCGGATTGGGACGTGGACTGAATGCTTTGGTCTCAGAGGCCGAGTATGAGACAGGCTGTTCGGCTGCATCGGCTTCAAATGCTGCATCTGAAACAAAACTACCTATTGAGGATATCGTTCCCAACCCTAATCAGCCGCGAATTCACTTTAACGAAACTGAACTTCGCGAGTTGAGCGAGTCAATCCAAGAACATGGCGTTTTGCAGCCGCTTTTGGTTCGCAAGCATGGAAACGGCTATGAGATCATCGCTGGTGAGCGTCGTTACCAGGCGTCAAAGCTTGCTGGCCTTGAAGAATTGCCAGTCATCATAAAAGAGGTAAATGATGAAGAGATGCTGGCTCTTGCTCTTATCGAAAACCTTCAGCGTTCAGATCTGAATCCCGTCGAAGAGGCTAAGGGCTATCGACAGCTCATCGATGCCAGCGGTATGACCCAGGAGGCATTGTCGAAGGCAGTAAGCAAGTCACGCTCTGCAATTACAAACTCGCTGCGTCTTCTCGATCTCCCCGAAGTAGTTCAGCAGATGATTTTTGAGGGCAAACTTACTGCTGGTCATGCACGTGCGATTCTTGCAGTTCCCTATGAGGACGCGCGTATTCGACTTGCAGAGAAAGTTGTTACAGAGGGCCTTTCCGTAAGAGCGACAGAAAATCTTGCTCCGTTGTTTTCTGCCGGAGAGACACCTAAGACGCCAAGGCCTGCAACGCCTCAGTCCTTTAAAAAGGCTGCCCGTGTGCTTCGTCAGGTATTTAATACCAACGTGCGTGTGAAGAGCTCGCGTGGAAAGAATAAGATTGAGATTGAGTTTAAAGACGAGGAAGAGCTCTCTCGTATTCTTGGCGAAATGATTCAGTTTGATCAAGGAGGCCAAGATGAGGAATAAGATTATAGCTGCGATTGCATTGGCGACGACTGTCGCAGCTGGTGCCTTTGCTGGATATAAGATCGCGACAGACGATGAATTCCGAGGTCGCTTGCTTCGAGGCGCGCAAGATATCGTCGATACTTCCAAAAAGAAAATGGATGTTATGACGGAAGATGTTGCAATGCGTACTGCTCAGGTAACGAAGAATCCCAAGATTAATCAGGGTTGGGTCAGCAACCAATGGGAAAATGTAGGCTATTAGGTACCTAATAATTACTCAGCATATTTTGAGGGGTCCTTGTCTGATTCATGAGACAAGGACCCCTTATTTTGGCCGTAAAACATGGGACAGGTAGCAGCTGATTCAAAATTAAGGTCAATAAATGAAACGACCCCGGTTGCATATTCTACAACCGGGGTCGTTCGATGTTTCACATGAAACGTTTTGGGGTGCGACTCCCCTATGCGTTTTTCTGAACTTTAAAGCGCTGCTTCAGCTGTCCGCAGGCGGCGTCAATATCGTTACCACGGGAGTTACGAATCGTGGTCTCAATGCCACGGGACTCAAGACGACGCTGAAGATCCTCAACCTTATGAATCGGCGACGGCTTGAGCGGGCTGCCCTCGATGTCGTTAAGCTGAATGAGGTTAACGTGGCACAACGTTCCCTCGCAGAAGTCGCAGAGCGCCTGCATCTCGGGATTCGTATCGTTGACGCCTTCGATCATGGCATACTCATAGGTCGGGCGGCGGCCAGTCTTCTCGGTGTAGAGCTGAAGCGCCTCGTGAAGGCGAAGCAACGTGTACTTCTTAACACCGGGCATGAGCTTATTGCGCGTCGACTGGATGGCGGAATGCAGTGAAACAGCAAGCGTGAACTGCTCGGGGATGTCGGCAAATTTGCGAATACCGGGAATAACGCCACTGGTGGAGACGGTGAGGTGACGAGCACCGATACCGATGCCATCGGGGTCGTTGAGGATTCGCAGCGCCTTGAGAACCTCGTCGTAGTTGGCAAATGGTTCGCCCTGGCCCATGAAGACGACGCTCGTGGCGCGCTCGCCAAAGTCGTTGGATACATGAAGTACCTGGTCGACGATCTCTTGAGCGGTCAGAGAGCGCTTGAGGCCGTTGAGACCGGTAGCGCAAAAGGCACAGCCCATGCCGCAGCCAGCTTGGGTGGAAACGCAGACGGAAAGCTTGTTACGACGGGGCATGCCGACAGTCTCGACGGAAACGCCGTCGTGGTACTCGAGCAGATACTTGCGCGAGCCATCTTTGGAAACTTGCTTGGTGAGTTCAGTGGGCGTATCAAAGGCAAAAGCCTCTTTAAGCTGCTCGCGGAAAGCCTTGGGAAGGTTGGTCATATCGTCAAACGAACAAACGTTCTTCTCAAAGACCCATTCGATGAGCTGCTTCGCGCGGAAGGCGGGCTGGCCAAGCTCGGCCACGAGCTCGCGAATATCGTTTTGGCTCAAGTCGCGAATGTCCTGAGATTTAGTCCTGGGATTCATGGAAGCCTTTCGATTTTGGGGAAACGTAGAGGGTATCGCTACAATATGGTATCAGCTGCAGAAATTATAGAGGAGGAGTCTGCCCATGCCGGGTAAAAGCCTAGAGAACATGCACGTAGCGGTCTTGGCGGGCGGTCATTCCGCTGAGCGCGAGATCTCGCTCAATTCGGGAAAGAACGTCGTGGTTGCCTTGAAGGAGGCCGGCTACACTTCGGTGGAGCTGCTCGACACGGCTGCCGATGATTTTATGGTAACCATGGCGACCGGCGGCTTTGACGTGGCGTTTATCGCCATGCACGGTGCCGGCGGCGAGGATGGCGCCGTGCAAGGCGCCATGGAGACCCTGGGTATCCCCTACACGGCTTCGGGTGTGCTTGCCAGCGCCTGCGGTGCCGACAAGGAGGTCTCTAAGCTCCTGTACGCCAAGGCGGGCATTCCCATTGCCCCCGGCCTTGCGCTCGAGGTGGGCGATGAAGTCGATATCGATCATATCGTCGAGGTTTGTGGCGAGCGCTGCTTTGTGAAGCCGGCCGTCAACGGTTCCAGCTATGGCATTTCCCTGGTCCATGAGCCCTCCGAGCTGCCCGCGGCAATCGCCAAGGCGTTTGAGTACGGCGACAAAGTGCTGGTCGAGAAGTGTATCGAGGGTACCGAGATCACCGTCGGCGTATACGGCGAGGACGACGTGCGCGCTCTGCCGATTGTCGAGATTCGTAAGCCCAAGGACTGCGAGTTCTACGATCTGGACGTGAAGTATGTCGACCCTACAGACATCCATCGCATTCCGGCGCAGATTTCGCCCGAGAATTACGCTCGAGCTCAGGAGCTTGCCTGTGCCGCTCACAAGGCGCTCGGTTGCCTGGGTATCTCGCGCAGCGACTTTATCGTGAGCGAGGACGGCCCCGTTATCCTCGAGACCAATACCATTCCCGGCATGACCGATACGTCGCTGTATCCGGATGAGATCCGCCACACCGACGACATGACGTTCCCGCAGGTCTGTGACAGCCTAATCCGTATGGGCCTTCGTCGAGCGGGCATTGCATGCTAATCGAGGACGCGGTTTCGTCAGGAACGCCGCAGTTTGTCATCGACTCCTATGCCACGCTAGCCGAACGCGCCAAAACGCAGTCCTTTGGCCTTATCGAGGAAGATGTGATTGTCCTCGATACCGAGACCACAGGTCTTTCGGTGCAGGACAATGAGCTGATCGAGATCTCGGCGGCCCGTCTTTCGGGCCGCGAGATCGTCGACCGTTTCGATACCTTCGTGCATCCCAAGCAGCTGATTCCCGCCGAGATTACCGAGCTCACGAGCATTACAAATGCCGACGTGGCAGATGCCCCGTCGGCCGTTGAGGCCGTCGCCGCTCTCGCCGATTTTGTCGGTGGTTGCCCGGTGATCGCACATAACGCCACGTTCGACCGCTCGTTTATCGAGTCGGTCAAAGGCGGCGTCAACGTGAGCGATATTTGGATCGATTCGCTGGCGCTGTCGCGCATCGCGCTTCCGCGCCTGGCCTCGCACAAGCTGTCTTTTATGGCCGATCTGTTTGGCTGTGACTCGGTATCACACCGTGCCAATGCCGACGTCGACGCCCTGTGTGGCGTATGGCGCGTGTTGCTCGTGGCACTCACCGACTTGCCCCAGGGCCTCATGGCGCGCCTAGCCGACATGCATCCGGACGTGCCTTGGTCCTATCGTCCAATCTTCTCATTCTTGGCGGGGCAGAACCCTGGTTCTATCTTCTCTCTCAGCGCCGCTCGTGCTGACGTTCTCAAGGCCGATCGCGCCGACGATCGGGTGGACGCCGACGAACTGCCGGTACTCAAGATGCCGAGTCGTGAGGAGATTGAGGCAGACTATGCGCCAGGTGGCCTGGTCAATCGCATGTATCCCACCTACGAGCCGCGTGATGAGCAGATCGCGATGGCGCTCGAGGTCTGCGATGCGCTGGTCACGGGCACTCATCGTGTAATTGAGGCGGGCACGGGCGTCGGCAAATCGATGGCCTATCTGGTGCCTTTTGCCGAGGCAGCACGCCGTAACAACATCACGGTTGGTATTGCGACCAAATCGAACAATCTTGCCGACCAGCTCATGTACCATGAGCTGCCAAAACTTGCCGAGCAACTGGACGGTGGTCTGTCATTTTGCGCTCTCAAGGGCTATGACCACTATCCGTGCCTGCGCAAGCTTGAGCGCATGAGCCGCGGCCAGGTCGAGATTACCACCAAGCGCGATCCGGCGGACACGCTCACGGCGGTCGCGGTCATTATGGCGTACGTCTGCCAATCAGCCGATGGCGACCTCGACTCGCTCGGCATTCGGTGGCGCAGTGTCAACCGCCCCGACTTTACGACGGCCTCGCGCGAGTGTGCTCGTCGCCTCTGCCCGTTTTTCCCTGATAAATGTTTGGTCCACGGCGCTCGCCGTCGTGCAGCGCATGCCGACGTGGTGGTCACCAACCATTCCCTGCTGTTCCGCAATGTCGCGGCCGAGGGCAGGATTTTACCTCCGATTCGTCATTGGGTAATCGACGAGGCCCATTCCATCGAGCGCGAGGCGCGCCGTCAGTGGGCGCGCGTGGTGTCGGCGGACGAATCACGCGTTCTGTTTGAGCGCCTGGGCGGCTCGAGCACCGGTGCGCTAAGCCAGGTTTCCCGTGATTTGGCAACCTCCGAGGGCTCTACGCTCTATCTGGGCCTTACTGCCAAGGCGACGTCGACGGTTGCGCGCGCGAGCATGGCAATCGCCGACGTGTTCGATGGCGTTCGCGAGCTCGGCCGCCGTGCCCGTGGGGGTTATGACAATGCCAATCTATGGATTGGCCCCGAGCTGCGCGAATCTGACGACTGGCATGATTTCTTACAGTCGGCCTACGCTGCCATCGATGCATTGGAACAAGCTGACAAGAGCGTCGACGCGCTGGTGCAGGCCGTCGCCGCCGACAAGCCCGAGGTTGTTGTCGACCTGGGCGATATCTCGCGCCGCCTGCACGAGCTGGCCGAGAACCTCAAACTCATCATCGACGGCACCGATGAACACTACGTGTATTCGCTGCAGGTCAATCGCAGGTTGCGTGCCGTCGGAGAGTCAATGACCGCAGAGCGCATCGACATTGGCGAGGCCTTGGCAACCGAGTGGCTGCCCGAGGTTCACACGGCTATCTTTGCCTCGGCGACCATGACGGTGTCCAAAAGCTTTGAACACTTTAACCACGCGGTCGGCCTCGATCGCATCGGTGCTTCGACATCCTCATCGCTGCACTTGGACTCGAGCTACGACTTTGATTCGAACATGGCTGTAGTCGTTGCGGGCGATATACCCGATCCGCGCGATCGTGAAAGCTATCTTACGGCGCTCGAGCGCGTGCTGGTCGACGCCCATCTTGCCATGGGCGGATCGGTGCTCACACTGTTTACCAATCGGCGCGACATGGAAGACCTGTACGCCCGCGTTGAGCCCAAGATGGCCCGTGCGGGTCTGGAGCTCAACTGCCAGCAGCGCAACTCATCTCCTCGTCGCCTGCGCGACCGGTTTATCAACGAGCCGACCTCGTCGCTTTTTGCTCTTAAGGCCTTCTGGGAGGGATTCGACGCCAGCGGCGAGACACTGCGCTGCGTCATCATTCCCAAGCTGCCGTTCTCGAGCCCCACGGACCCGCTCTCGTGCGAGCGCAACCTGCGCGAAGACCGCGCTTGGGCGCGCTATTCGCTGCCCGAGGCGGTGCTCGAGGTCAAGCAGGCGGCTGGCCGCCTTATCCGCTCGTCGACCGATTGCGGCGTGCTGATTCTGGCCGACCCGCGCCTGGTGACGAAGGGCTACGGAAAGAAGTTCTTAACGTCGCTGCCCACGAGTTCCTACCAGCGCATCGAATCGGCGCAGATCGGGCACTATCTGCAACTGTGGCGTGCACGCCACGAGCGGCGGCGCTAAAGCGGACAAACGAGGGTTTTTGCCATATCGCACAGACGCTTTGACAGGGCGGGGTCATCCAAGATGCGGATGGCTCCGCCCGCTGCGATTACCTGGCTCAGTAGCCAACGCTCGGAGCCGTAATGCACGGTTACCATTGCCATGTCTGCCCCGCTGCGCTCGATTAGGGTGATGCCGGCCCAGTCCAGATGTTCCGCCATATCGAATGGCATCAAGAGCTTTGCGCTACGCTGCGTCCGGGCAAGGGAATCGTGGAGGGATGCGACGTCCGGTGCGTGAGACACGACGGAGTCTTCCGTCAAGGTGAGTCCCTCGATTTTATCCATGCGATAGGTGCGCTGCTCATCGGCTGCGATGTCCCAGGCAATCAAGTATGTTTGGTCGCCGTTTGCCGTAATGCGCAAGGGGTCGACCAGACGCTCGCGTGGCCGTGCATCGTCCATCGAGCGATACGAGATGCGGCAGCGAACGCCGTCCTGAATGGCGCAGCTCAGCTGCTGCCAGTGCGACCCGTGGTTGACGGTGTCAAAGACGCGCTGGTTATAGCCGAGCTCTTCGGGTAGAAGAGCATGCCGAATCCGGGCTGCCGTCTGTGGCTCGATCCCCAACGATTCAAGTTCGTGGTTGAGCACAGCGCCCTCGGCGGCACTCAGGCGCAACGGTAGCACACGCCCGGCGTCGCCGGTGAGGACCACACGCTCGCCGCGGCATTCGCAGATGATGCGCGCGCCCGATTCTCGGTCCGCGAGCGTCGAGACGATCTCGAGAATCTCGTCGAGCGACACCCCTGTGATGTCAAAGCGGCTGCAAATCTCGGCTCGTGTCATGCCGCTCTCGCCGGCGGCGTAGAGGGCCTCCATGATGTCGATGGCGCGCGAGAGTCTCTGCTCGCTGGTGAGTTTACGCACGGGCATGCTCGTGCACCGTCCTTTCAATGAGGCGGTTCCACGCCTGCTTGAGCGATTTGGGGGCCACGGGCCTCATGCCGTCCACGGCGTGGGCCATGCAAAATGAGGCGGCGGCTTCAAGGTCACGCACGTCAACGGTCCAGGTCCATCCCGCATCGGTGTGTGCGAGCTCACCTCGCCCGCGCGTGAGGCCGTTGATCATATCGATCTGCGTCTGAGGGGCGAACGAGAACGTGGCTGCAACGGGCGGTCGGTCGGCAAAATCGAATTCAAAGAACAGATAGTCGTTGAGATTGAAGTCCGCAGGGATGGCGTAGGCCTTCGAAGGACGCCAAGCGCGAACGATACGGTCGCAGCGGAATGTCCTGATGCCGTCGGTGACATTGTCGAGGCCGCAGAAGTACGCCACGCCCTCGCGTTCGAACATGCCGTAGACGCAGACGGTACGTTCTTTCTGCTCGCCGCGTCCGTTCTGATATAAAAATCGCAGCGCGCATCGCTCGGCAAAGGCGCTCCATACCGCATCGACGGTGGGAGAGCGGCGGATTGGTGCTTCGTCCACCGTCGTCCTACCGGTGAGATAGGCAATCTTGGAGCGAATATCGGCAAGCGGTGCGGCAAAAGTGGATGAGCCGGCCGCTAGTGTCTGGTCGATGGCGTTGAGCAGGATATCGGCGTCGTCTGCGGTGATGAGGCCGCCTGCTGCAAAGGTGTGCTCGCGGTCGATTGTCCACGAGCTTTCCTCGGTCTCCTGCGCACCGGCGGGGCGAACCTCCTTGATTAAGATGCCACGCTCGAGCAGTTTGTCACGATCGCGCCGAAACTTGCGCTTATCCGAGTCGATGTTGCCGGAGCCATATCCCAGGTCGGAATCCAAGACGATCTGCTCGGTCGTCAGCGGTTCGGGGGAGCTGTTGAGCACAAAGAAAAGATTGAGGATGCGCTGAGCCGTTTTATCGAAACTGGGCTCCGAATTCCCCTTTTTAATTGTCGCGGTCGTGTCGCTTGCCGTCATAGAGTCCTCGCATGAGAAGGTGGTTTGCTGCCATGATTTTAGTCCGATATGGAGATTAGGCTATATCCTTGTCCGCTCGGGGCGTTAAGATGGCCCGAATTCGGTCGTTTGCGCTCGCTCGGGGTATACTTTCGACTATATACGGTTCTAATGTGCATGCATTGGGCCTATTTGTCGGATTATGGATGTGGAGCGCACATGGCGAACACCCAGAACTATATTAACCACCTGCTGCAGAACACCGGCATTACGCCGGCATGCAGCGAAGAAGAGCGCTTGGCGGCCGAGGATATCGCTCAGATCTTCCGCAACCACGGCTTTGATCCCGAGGTTCAGGAGTTCAATGCCCCGGCGCCCAGTAGGTTGGCATTTGCCGTTACCGGTATTCTTGCGTTTGCCGGTGCCCTGCTGATGGGTATCGGTGGCGGTATCGGCTTGGTCGGCACCTTGCTGGCCATTGTCGGCGCCGTTCTTTACGTGCTCGAACGCACAGGGCACCCCGTGGTTTCGCGCCTGGGCAAGACGGGCGTGAGCCAAAATGTCATCGCCTACCACAAGGCCTCGGGCCCGCTCGCGTCTCCGCGTAACCGCCCGGTGGTCGTTGTCGCACACTACGACTCTCCCCGTGCTGAGCTGCTCGCCCGCGAGCCCTATGCTTCGTATCGTGCGCTCATCGCCAAGCTGTTGCCTGTTGCCACGGTTGCCCCTGCTGCCGTTGCCATCCTGCGCATCCTGCCGCTCCCCGGCGCGCTCAAGGTTCTGCTGTGGATTGTCGCGATCCTCGCTTCCCTCGTTGCACTTGCCAACGCGGCAAACATTATCTCTAACCGCCACATTCTTCCCTATACGTCCGGCGCGGTGTGCAACAAATCTTCTGTCGCCGCTATGCTCGGCGTTATGGACAACGTTGCTCCCTTCCAGGGCGACAACGAGTTTCCCGACGATGCTCCGTTCGATACCTATTTCGGGGAGCAGAAGCGTCGTGCCGAGGAAATGGCGCGCGCAGCGGCGGAGTATGCCGCGGCCCAGCAGCAAAACGACTACGGCAACACCATCGAGTATGAAGAGCCTACCTACGCCGAGGACGAGTTCGGTCAGCCGATTGCTCCCGACGCTCAGGCCGAGCCCGAACAGGATGAGGCTTTCGACGAGCAGATCGAGGGCTTTGAGGGTGCGTCTGCCGACGAGACGCTGATTGGCGTCATCGTGCCCGAGGATCAGAATCAGGCTGTCCAGGCCGAAGAGTTCAATGACGGGGTTCCCGCTGCCGAGCCGGCGGAGGAGCCTGCCGAGCCCGAGCCCAAGCTCTATCGCAACGCCGCCGGCAACATCCGCTTTGGTTCGGATGCCATCCGTGCGCTCGGAATGCTTCCCGAGTCCTGCACGCTCGATTACGAGGAGGGCGAGGAGCCGACGTTTGAGCCCGAGCCTGCGCCCGTTGTCACTGCGGATGATGGGTCTGCCGCGGTTACCGCTGCCGTTGCCGAGCCCGAGGCAGTGTCCGCGTTCGATCCCGCGGCAGGACTGGACATTTTGGCTCCCGCCGCGCCGGCGCAAGACGTTGCGGACGAGTCTGACGACGATTACGTTGAACAGCCGAGGCGCGTGTCTTACGAGAGCGATACTGATTTCTCGGCCGAGATTCCCGCGGCAACGCCCCATGCCGATATTGCATCCGCGTTCTCTTCGATTGGCGCCAGCGCTTCCAACTTCTTTAAGGGTGCGCTTGCAAAGGGCAAGAAATTTGTCGACGATTTCGAGGAGAAGCGCGCTGCCGCACGCGAGGCTGCCGAGCAGGAGGCTATCGCTCAGCAGCAGGCAGCCGAGGCGGCACGTGAGCTCGCGGCGCAAGAGTTCGAGCAGAACGAGGCTATGCAGTCCGCGCCCGTCGAAGCCGCCGAAGCTACAACGTCCTTTGAGTCCCAGCAACCGGCGTCCGCGGATGTTGTTGAAGCGACGACGTCTTTCGAGGCTCAGCAGCACGTCGATAGCACCATGTCGTTTGATGCCGCGCAGTTCGATTCCACGATAACGTTTGAAAAACAGGGCACCTCGATTGCCGAGCCCCTTCCTGTTTCCGATGAGCAGGGCGACGCGGCAGACGATGACGAGCCTGTTGATGCTGCCGAAATCCAAGATGCCGCCGAGGACGAGCCCGTCGAGGCCAACTCTGACGAAGAGCAATACGCGGCAGCCGAGCAAGATGATTCGACCGAGGTCGAGCAGGAGGAAGTGCCTGCGGTTTCCGAGACTCCCGAGACGGATGAGTCGAGGCCTTATTCCACGCAGATTTTCACCATGCCGACCCCGAGTGGTTCCGGTGCCACGGTTGCCAATGTCGCTCCCACCCAGGACGAAACGGTCGATTCCCTTATGGCCCAGATTTCCTCCCAGGCATCGCCGCGCCCGCAGATGAATGTTCCCGATCCGGCGTCGGCACCGTCGCCTGCACCTTCCTCGTCTCCGCTGGCTTCGGTCCCCGATCCGTCGCTGCCGTCTATGAAGCAGGCAAACGTTGCGTCTCGCACGTCGCTGTTCGACCTTCCCGACCCCTCCGCACAGGTCAACGATCCCTTTGCTACTGCCCAGGGCCCCGAACCCACATCGGCACCCGTTGCGCCTCCTATGCCCGTTGCGTCGGGCGCACAGCCGATCGAGACCATTTCGGCTCCCGCCCCGGCGGCACCCAAGTCTCGTAAGCGCGGCCTGGGTGGTCTGTTCGGCCGTAAAAAGAAAAACGAGCAGGACAGCATGAGTGACTGGCTGGGCGTCGAAGACGATTACGATGCCAAGAAGTCCGGTCGCGGTATCGGTTCGTGGGATAACTTCGAGGACGATAACGATGGCTGGAAGGGTGGCGCTACGTCTTCCGATGGCGCTTCTTCCGAAGATATGCTCTCGGCTGTCGCCTCTATGGGCGATGATGAGCTGCTCGGTCACGATATCTGGTTTGTGGCAACGGGCGCCTCGGATTGTGATGGCGCTGGCATGAAGGCCTTCTTGGCTTCGCATCGCGATAAGCTCCGCGGCGTATTCTTTATCAATCTTGAATCCGTCGGCGCCGGTAGGCTTTCGGTGGTGACGGTCGAGGGCGAACAACAACTGCTCAAGGGCGATCGCCGCATCATGAACCTGGTCAGCAAGGTCTGCAAGTCGTTCCATGTCGATTGTGGCGCGCTCGAGATGCCCTATGCCAAGACCGATGCCTATGCTGCGCTCGAGGCGAGCCGCCGAGCCCTTACCATCGCCGGCGTGGACGGCACGCGTCTGGCTTGCGCTCGTACCGAGGACGACCTGCCCCACAATGTCAACCCGACGAACATTGCTACGGTATCCGAGGTCGTGACCGAGGTTATCCGCCGTTCGTAGACGGAGCTCTAAGGAGTCAACGTGTTTTCGTATATTAAGCGCCATTGGCCTGTCTACGTGATTTTGACCTTGATTGCCATTGCGTTAGGATTTGGGGCTGCCTACATCGTGGGCGCAAAGGGCTCGACCCCCGCCTCCGCAATCAGCGAAGAGGTGGAGCAAGAACAGAGTACGGGTGCTGATGGGATTCCTGAGTCCGAGCAAGCAATCGTTGATGGTGGATCTTCGTCTGCAGAGTAGATACGGCGATTTACATGATTGAAAGCGGGTGAGCCGGGGGACTGGCTCGCCCGCTTTTTGATCGCGCTAGCGCTTCTTTGGGATCGACCTAAGGCGAGCGAACCATAGGGCTGCGGCACCCGAGGTCAGGAACGCGGTGATGCAAGCGGCGATGGGAACTGCTCCTGTTGCCGGTAGGTCCTGCGGTAGGGTACAGCGTTGAATGACACAGTCCTCGTCATGTGACTCAAGTTTATCGCCGCCGCCGTTGCGGCAAAGATCGACGCGTGCGCTGTTGGTGAGTGCAGTTTGGGGCGTATAAGCCGACGTTGCCTGCATGTGCACGACTGCGCCCCGAGCGTCTGTGCCAAGGATTGCTTTGGCATCGTCAAGGTCGTCGTGCTCATCTTTGAGATCATCGCGGGTCCAAGAATCCGCATCGCTTCGAGTCGTAAAGTCGGCGGCTACCGCACCGTATTCAATTCGAATGCCCGTTACGACGGTATTGGGTGTAAGGTCGAGCTCTTCCGCCTCGAGTGTGGTGGATTCCGTGGTCGAGACATCCGCCTTCCAGAGGCGCCAGCCGTCGTAATCGACGAGGCGACAGTCCTCACCAAGGCTCTCTTTTACTTCGTCGGACTCAAGCCAAGGATTTTCGTGCCCATCGTCAAGTGTCGCGTTTGCCGGCTCACCGACGTCTGTCGAGTCCAACGGCGTCGTGCAATACCATACGTTGCACAGACCGTTGAGGTCGCCGATGGCGACGGGGGTTTCGATTGAGATGAATCTCGCTGTGCCGTCTTTGGCGCACTCAAGATCATCGGTAATCGTAAACTCATCAACCCAAGTAGCGGAATCGTTTCGAGCATCGATGGTATAGGAGAAAAGCCCATCACTATTGGTTTGCGTCGTGGCGCGGTTTTTACCATCGCCGTTAGCCAACAGGCCCTTTTCGATAGGTTGGACAAGTTCCTGACGCTTGTCGACCTGTCCCTTGATCTCGATGGGCGCATCCTTCATCGCGACGGTTTGGACTTCTCCCGTATCCTTTATTTCAAACGTTATTTCCTCGGCAAGGTCATAGGTCCGCGGAGACATCATTTCGCGCAACGAGTAGGTGCCGGGTGCAAGATGTTCGACGCGGTGTGGCTTGTCGGATGAGGTCCAGGAGTCTATTTCGGTTTTATCGGGACCATATAAGGTGAGTTGTGCGCCTTCCACTTCCTGCTCACCGCTTGCATCGACCTTGGAGATATCAACCTTGGTGTAATCGTCGGATACGTTAAGCCGTGCTTCTACAACGGGTGTTTTCTGGTCGGCATAAGTAAGGTCGACAATATGGGTTGTCCGATCGAGCAAGAAGCCTGCCGGCGCTTGAGTCTCGACAACCTCGTAGCGTGCGGTGCCAAGTCCCAGCGGGAGGTTGTCCGCGCGTGCTTCTCCAGTTTCATCCGTCGTGACGGTCGCGACAGTCTCACCGTCGAGCGCGGCAATGCTACCGTCGGGGCGCACGATATCACCCGAGGCACGGATCTCAAAGACGGCGCCCGCGAGGCTGCTGCCGTCTATGGCATCGGTTTTAACGATCCTGATGTTTCCGGTCGCGGCGTGGTCATAATACGAGGCGACTGCAACGGGCGTTAGGTTCATGTCGGCGGGTATGTTTACCTCGATCTCTTCGCCGACAAGATAGGGCTCTTTGGCCGAGGTTTCGCGTACATAATAGGTGCCCGGCACGAGCGATTCGGGCAGTGTGACGGTCCCGGTCGCGTCAGTCGTAAAGGTGTCCATTACGTCATGTGCTGGATACCAGCAAGTTTGTGAGACAGGTTCGTGATTGCTGTCGAGGAGTTGGAAGGTGAATCCGGCTAGGGGAACAGAAGCGCCTGTTTGGGCATCGCGTTTTACAATCTGGAGATGCGTCGACAGAGCGTGGTTGTCCACGATATATTGAAGCTCGGCGCCGTCGGAAATCTGATTGGCCCCGACGGTCCATTCCCCTGCACGTTTAAAACCCTCGGGGACGGTTTCCGGAACCTCGCGAACCGTGTAGCCGGCACGGTCGTATGGGACGGCTCCGTGGACACCGGCGGGTCGCTTGCCTGTGCCGAACCATGCTTCGGGCTGATCTTTGGTGGAGGCAAAGCCATAGATGTTTGTGGTCAGTGTGCCAACAACCTGCTGAGAGCTGTTGCTGACAACCTCAAAGACAACACCACCCGCCGGCTGCTCCAGGCCGGATTGGTCGCTATTGCCGTAATCCTTGAATTTGGAAATCTCAAGGTTAAACGCAATGGGGATATCGGAAACGCGAGATTCGATCTCGACCACGCCTGAATCGCCGAGCTGGTCGGCTCCAACGGTATAGGTCCAGCTGTCGTTGGATGGCAGGTAGCCCTCGGGGGCTTTTGATTCGTAGATGGTAAAGGTTCCTAAGGGGACATCGGCGAGGGTGGCCCGACCGCTTTCGTCGGTCGTGAGGATTTGCGCCCATCCAGGGGTTGATTGCGACACACACGTGAACTCTGCTCCTGCGAGTGAAGAGCCTACCTGGGGGCCGGCATTCGTCGCGGTATCGAGTTTTACGATACGCAGGTTGATGGTGCCGGGCTGTTCATCAATGGCGACCCGCCCGCCGTCATTCCCCGTGGTAAAGGCGATGCGATCGTGGCGGGGGACATAGCCGGCCGGCGCCTTCGTTTCAACTAGGTAGTATGCTGTGTTGGGCAGAAGTGTTGCTTGCGCCCGACCGTTGCTGTCCATCTGGATGGTGCCAACACGTGCGTCGCTGGCGCTCTCAAAAACATCGAATGTTGCCCCGGCAAACTGATAAGTATTGTTTCCGCTGGTAATGGCAGCGTTTGCAGACTGCTTTTGGAAGGAAACAGAGACCGCCGGCAGTACATAGAGCATGTCCTGACGTTTGCTGCCGCCCGATACGGCTCCTAGATAGCGCCGCGCGCGGTGCGGAGTGGCTTTGATGCTTCCTGATTTTGCGCTGTCGTGGAGCCACCGCGCCGCCGCCACGACTTCATCGTCGGCGGTAAAGTGCCCGCTCTTGGTTTTGCCCTGAGCGGTCGTGTAAGAGTAGGTACCGTCGACATGGGTAGTGCCGTTGAGCATCCATACGGCAAGCTGGGTTGCGGCGCGGGCACGATCGGGTGAAAGATGGTAACCGCCAAACGACGTGGCGGTAGGATATCCGTGACAAACGATTGCCGCGAACTCGTCGTCGAGCCACACCCAGCCTTGATCAAAGTTGAGCCATGGGCCGCCCGGCTTGGTGGGGCCGGGGCGCTCCTGGTTCATGCAGTAGGCAATCGAGGCGTCTTGAGCTTCATACTTGCCGATGAGGAAGGGCCCACAATCATCGCTAATAGTGCGGAAGCCGAGCTGGTCGTAGCCATCGACGGCAAATGCGGCTCCCGGTGCCAGGCAGCCGAAAAGCAGGAAGAGGAGCAGGAGCAGCGGACCTGTTGCGATTGCGCTGTGGACAGAGTGCGTGGGTGCGTTGGACATGGCTGCTCCTTATCCCTCGTGCGCCGCACGGGGAGGCTGCGACGCGTAGGATGAGGCTACCCCCGAGGTTCATGCGGGTAAGTACCGGAGCCTGACCAAAAGCTTGCCCAATTCCTGACAAATTGAGCTCAAATACAACAATCAAGCAAAAGCGCAGGTAGAAGATAAGGAGAACAGGAGGTCAAAGGTCCTCATCTCCACAATTGACGCGATTTTCAAACGAATCTCCATAGCTAAAACAAGCATCGCCACCCTTGTATCGAACAAGACAACCGCGTTATACTATCCCCCACATATGCGGGCATCGCCAAGTGGTAAGGCATCAGCTTCCCAAGCTGACACTCGCGGGTT
>USHR01000021.1 GCA_900554495.1 uncultured Collinsella sp. | reverse complement strand
CGGTCACCAACTATGCCAACGAGAGCTACGGCACCATCAGCCTGCAGCAGGCCTTCGCCGTGTCGTCTAACGTCGTCTTTGGCCAGGTGGCCAACGAGGTCGGCGCCAACTCGCTGGTACAGTTTGCCAACGCCTTTGGCTACGGTCAAAAGCTCGGTCAGGACCTTACCGCCGCGGCCTCCATCATGGCCGACCCGTCGCTTATGACCGAGTGGGAGACCGCTTGGGCAGGCGCCGGCCAGCCCGTCGGCATGGACCACACGCCTGGCCCGCAGACGACCGTCATGCAGAATTGCGTGATCGCTGCCGCTATCGCCAACAGCGGCGTGGTCATGGACCCGTTCTTTGTGTCCCAGATACTCGCCCCGGACGGAACCGTGGTTAAGACCACGCAGTCCCGCTCGCTGGGCCAGGCTGTCAGCTCTGCCACGGCCGACCAGGTCAAGCAGGCCATGCTCGCCGTCGTCCAGTCCGGTACCGGCACCGATGCCCAGATTCCGGGCGTCAAGGTTGCCGGCAAGACCGGTTCGGCCGAGACCGGCGGCACCAACGTCAACTCTATGTTTGTTGGCTTTGCACCTTACGATTCACCCACGGTTGCCATCTCGGTGGCCCTGGAGGATTACGACAAACACGACGTCAAGGCGGCCAAGATTGCCGGCATCGTCCTGACCGCGGCGCTCGCCGCACAGGGAGCGTGATGCCCGTGATCAAAGCGGATACTTGGGGCGCTCCGCGGCCGATGAGCTAGCGGCAACGCGCCACACGGCCCCAGCGGCCACACATTTGGTACTACACACATCGTTGAGCGAATAGTTATGTTAGGAGCAGGAATGGAACAGAGGGTCCTCGGGGGAAGATACCTCCTCAAGGATAAGGTGGGAACAGGCGGCATGGCGACCGTCTACCGTGCACAGGACCAGGTCCTCGACCGCACGGTAGCCGTCAAGATCATGCTGCCGCAGTATGCTGGCGACGCAACCTTCGCCGCACGCTTTAAGCAGGAGGCCCAGGCAGCAGCCGGTCTCTCCTCCCCCTATATCGTGGGCGTCTACGATTGGGGCAAGGACGGCGACACATATTACATCGTCATGGAGTACCTGCGCGGCACCGACCTTAAGAGCGGCATCAAGAGCCACGGCGCCCTCGACCCCAAGAAGGTCGCCCAGATCGGCTCGCAGATCAGCTCTGCGCTTTCGGTCGCCCACAAGCACGAGATCATCCACCGCGACATTAAGCCGCAGAACATCATGGTGCTGCCCGACGGCAACATCAAGGTGATGGACTTTGGCATCGCGCGCGCCAAGAACAGCCACCTCACGCAAGACAACAACGTGCTGGGAACCGCCCACTACGTCAGCCCCGAGCAGACCCGCGGTCAGGACCTCGGCCCCACCTCGGATATCTACTCGCTGGGCGTCGTGATGTACGAGTGCGCCACCGGCCGCGTTCCCTTTGACGGTGACGACGCCATCTCGGTCGCACTCAAGCAAGTCAACGAGTTGCCTATTCCGCCGAGCCAGATCAACTCCGGTGTCGACGCCGACCTTGAGCGCATCATCCTCAAGTGCATGGAGAAGGACCCGGCAAACCGCTTCCAGACCGCCGACGAGCTTCGTCAGGTGCTCAATAGTTACCTGTCGGGCCGTGCCGTCAACGTCTCGGAGCCCACGCGCATCATCGGTGCCCCCGGTGAGCTGGGCGCCACCAAGACTCGCGAGCTTTCCGATCAAACGCGCGCCATGGTGCGTCCCGTCTCGGGCGTGAGCGGCCAGAATACCGCCCGTAGCTCCGTTTCGGGCTCCACCGGCTCCTACGAGGTCGAAAAGCCCAAATCCAACAAGAACAAGATCATCGCCGCCGTGGTGGCGGCCGTTGCCGTCATCGGCATCGTGGTGGCCTTTGCCACAGGACTCTTTGGCGGCGAGCAGGTCACCGTGCCCGATGTGCTGGGCAAGGACCAGCAGACTGCCGTCGAGCTGATCAAGGAAGCCGGCCTCGAGGTCGGCACCATCGACCAAAGCTACAACGACGATGTCGACGAGGGCAAGGTCGCCGAGCAGACGCCCAACGGCAACACCAAGAAGGCCAAGGGCACCAAGGTGAACCTGGTAATCTCCAAGGGTCCCAAGCCCTCCGAGAAGGTTGAGGTTCCCCCGCTTGTCGGCCTGACCAAGGACCAGGCCGAGGCCGCGCTGGCAAGCGTTGGCCTGAAGGGCAACGCCTCCGAGGAGGCCAACGAGGCCGATGAGGGCCAGGTCTTTGAGCAGGGCACCGAAGCCGGTAAGGAAGTCGCGAAGGGCACGACCATCTCGTACAAGGTCTCGAGCGGCCCGGATACCACGTCCGTCCCCGATCTGACCGACATGACCGAGGCCCAGGCGCGCAACGCCCTCGATATGGCAGGCTTTGGCGTCGACGTTAGCTACCAGGAGAACGACTCGGTTACCGAGGGCACCGTGATCAGCTGGAACCCCAGTGGCAAGCAGAAACCCGGCGCCACGATTACCGTCGTCATTGCCAAGAAGTCCGGCAAGGCCAGTGTTCCGGGCAACCTGTACGGCAAGAGCATCTCCGCCGCCGTCACCGCGCTCAACAACGCCGGTTTCTATAACATCGGCTTCTGTGACCAGAACGGCAATCCCGTAAGCGGTAACGAGGATGCCACCGTTACGGGCGTCTCCCCCACTGGCAAGCAGTCCACCGACAGCACGATTACGCTGACGGTCGCACTTTCTGGCTCGGGTTCGGGCTCTGGCTCGGGCACGGGTGACGATTCCGGTACGACCAACTAGTCGCCACCCCACCGCTCATCACGGCTCTCGCCGCAAACATATTCGCTCACAGGCGCCCGCTTGCTCCCCCAGCAAGCGGGCGCTTCGTTTTTGACATGGCATTGAACCAGAAGAACCCGGCACCGTAGCGGTACCGGGCTCGATATTCCTCTGGTGCCCCCGGGCGGATTCGAAAACTCCCCCCGCGGGGAAATTGGTGACGCGGGTGTCGACGGCTCGAATCCGCCGGCAGCTCCCACAAACCAGAAACGGCGCCGCTCTCGCGACGCCGTCATAATCTTCTGGTGCCCCCGGGCGGATTCGAACCGTCGACACCCGCTTTAGGAGGTCTTGTATTTCTATTTGAGCTGGTGTTTTATAATTTTATACAACTTCATATAACCGCATGTAAAACGGCATGTTTCAAGAATCGCGAGATATAGGCTTCAAAAACTTTCTACCCTAATTCTACCCAGACACTCTTGCTTGGGTAGATTTTTGGGATTAGGCTAGGGGCAAGCCTTTAAGGGCTTGCCCCTAGCCTAATCCCAAGGAATCCCACCATGAGCACCAAACCACGAGTCGTCGGAAACGGCAGCGTATATCAAGTTAAAGAAGGGGTGTTCCAATACCGCTTCAACCTCGGCAAGGACCCCAAGACCGGCAAATACGCCTACTCATCCAAGAGAACGCTGCACTGCGAAGGTGTGAGTAGACGCACACAACAGGCAATGATCCGCAAAGCCCTGGAAGAATACAAGGAGGAGTTGAACTCCGGTATCGTCCGTGACAGCAGAAACCTCACCGTCGCAGAGTACGCCAGGAACTTCCACAAACTAAGGAAAGAGAGCCTCAAATCACCGCTCGCCTATGCCCGTGAGGGCAACTATATTAGCCACATTCAAGAGATGTTCGGCCATATTCGACTTACTGACCTCCACCCTGACGATATACGGCACATCTACGCAAACGCCCGCAAAAAGGGAATGTCCGAAGCCGAGCTACACGGGACACATGTCAAACTGCGACAGATTCTCCAAGACGCCGTAGACAACGAGCTCATCCTTCGTAACCCATGCACGCCAATCAAGCTTCCCAAACCAACTTACAGGGAAAGAACTCCGCTTACGGCAGACGAGGCTTCACGATTTCTGTCTTGCCTCATGGATGAACCACTGTCGGCCAAGGCAACGGGCACCATGCTCTTGCTCCAATGTGGTCTCCGACGCGGCGAAATGCTCGGCTTGACTTGGGGCGACATCGATCTTGGGCAGCGCACGTTGAGCGTGTCGAAGCAGTTCACCAATGACAAGACCCTCCGACCGCCAAAATCGAAGATGAGCCGACGCACCATAGCAATCAACGACTCCCTGGCCTGCTATCTCAGCAAATGGAAGTTGGAACAGCGGGCGCAGCTCAACCGATACACTCTCGATCAGGACGACAAGACGCCTATCGTTAACGGCATAAAGGTCGTCACGACCGAGGATGGCATATACGCCACAGTCGTCAACGTAGACGGCCATAACTTCGACCGATGGTTCCGCGACTTCTGCGTCGATAACGGCTTTGGGAGCTACAACAATATCACCAGAAGATTCCAGCGAAACGGCAAAGAGCACGTGAGGGGTACGGGATACAGTGGGCTCGTCCCCCACGCCCTGCGGCACACGCAAGCGACGCTCCTAATCGGAGAAGGCGCAGACGTGAAGACTGTCCAGGCAAGACTTGGACACGCATCTCCAAGTACGACGCTCTCCATCTACTCCCACGCCATCGAGGCAAACGATCGTAAGGCAGCAGATGCCTTCGGCGAGCTCATTTCCCAAGAGAGCAATTCATAAGGGAAGGGCCGAGATATACCCGGCCCTTCCCTTACTTTGACATAGATGGACTAATGGCGATAGACCATCGCTCCATATGGAGCTTTATCCTCCCAGGAAAACGATGAGGCGTCGCGAATGGGGAAGACGCCGATTATAGGTGCCTTCGTCCATTCGTCGGTATTCAGAATCGCGCCGTCCTTGTCATAGATCGGCTCGACCTGAGAACTCTGGACATCACGAATCCCCGGCCATTTATCAGCTATTGCATTAAGCACCTCATCCGTAGGACAGGCTTCCCTTGAGGAAAGATAAACATAGTGCGGAATTGCATCGCTTGCGTTCCGCACTTCAAGGACGAAAGCATAGTCGCATGATGAGGCGTTTGGCTCATTGACCACAGGCCAATCGTCGGGGACAACGAGATACGAGCCACCTCGCAGGTCCACGCGTTTCATTGACGGCCCCTTATCAACAAGGCTGCCTTGCGGAACAAATCGCAGCATATGGTTACGAAGAGCCTTGTAATAAGAGAGCTTGTCGTTTAAATCGTCGGCAGCGAGCGACAGGGACTCAGCATCTCCATATCCACTAAGCTCATCCTGAATAGACTTGACCCGTTGCGCACAAAAAGCACTCAGCTCTGCAGCCGCACCCTTGTTGACGCGGAGACAGAGACTCGCGAGAAGGTCGACCACTTCCCCCGGAGTCTTAAACTCTTGCGGATGTTGTTCCTTGAACATGCTGATGTTGTCATCGGTCCGTTCAAGGACGGTCGTCCCAAACTTTCGTTTTTTCGGTTTCCTGGAGCGTTCCATTTCATCCTCCAATCGGTTTTCATTGCAAGTATAACCCTGTTTTTCGAGGTAAAAGCGCTTATCCGAAATTTTTCGGAACTTTTTCTGAATCTTCAGCGCCTCGATTGCCAGAAGCAGTATCATCGAATTGCACAGATAAGCGAATGCCGGAATGGAGGTGCCCAAAGAAGGCCATAGAAACAAAAAGCCGCCCACCCCTCCCCTCTAGTCGCCAAACTGAGGTGGGGAGGAGTGAGCAGACCAAAGGAGATTCTACCATGGTAGATTCCGCTGTTCCCAAAGCGGGTATCGTACCCGCTCCTCCTCGCGTCGTTCTGGGACGTGAGCGTCTGCTCGGCGTCACCGAGATTCGTGAGCTGACCGGGCTTGGGGAGGTTGCCGCCGCATCGCTCATGAAAGAGAGCGGTCGCTGCCTCAAGCTTCATAGCCGCCTCTTCGTCATCGAGTCCAGCTTTTTTGAGTACCTTCACGAGTTGGAGGTGTCGGATCCGTGCAGCCTGTAGCCAATAGCTCATTCAACGTCGAAGCCGATCAGCTCAAGACCTATATCGAGGAAATGAACGGGCGTAAGCCCATGGCTCATATACGCAGCCTCCCCTCTCTCGACAAGCTCATCGGAGGCGTCGTACCCGGAATCCTGACCATAGTCGGAGCGGCACCCGCTGCCGGCAAGACGACGCTCCTCAAGACCATCTCCGACGACCTCGCATCCCAAGGCGTACCCACCGTCTTCTATTCCGCGGAACTCCCCGCGTATCGCATCGCCCAGAAGGGCATCACGCGCCTCGGCAACGGAGACTTCAGCCTTTCCGAGGCGACCGGGACCATCCCCGAGAAGAGGGAGGCATTTGAGCACGCCTGCGCCATCTACGCCGAGACCGTAGCACCTAACTCGTGCATCATGGACAGCCAAACGTCCATGGAAGATCTCGGGCGTTGCATCGGTGATTGCATTCACGAACGTGGGCAGCGCCCTGCCGTTTTTGTGGATTACCTTCAACTCATTGCAGCAACCAATTTCAATGTTCGCGCGGAAGAACGCGTTGTCATCACCGCTTGCGTCCAAGCCCTGGGCAACATCGCCCGGACGTATGACGTCCCCGTTTTCCTGATAAGCAGCGTCGCGCGCGATAAGTACAACGATGCGAACACCGAGCTCAACGTCTTCGCTGGCTCGCAGGGTATCGACTACGGCTCCGACAACGCTCTCTTCCTGCAGGTCGACGGCAGGGACAAGAAGGAGCGGAGGTACAACTCAGAGCTAGATGTTCGTCCCCTGCTCGTTCGCGTCCTTAAGGCACGTTATGGCACGCTTGGGAGCGCCAAGCTCACCTTCGACGCGCCCCATGCCACCTTCTATGACCAGGAGGGCTAGGCCATGCGCGGCAACAGCAAGACCGCGCATATCAACGTCCGCATGACCGAGGAGGAGCGTGCCGTCATCATGGCGCGCTCCTCCTCTTTTGACATGGCCCCATCGACGTTCATGCGCGAAGCTGCCCTCCGCATCGGGCAGAAGCCCGTCAAGGTCGCCGACGAGGCGACCTTGCGGCAAATCCTCCACCAGATGAAGAAGCAGGGCGGAAACCTCAACCAGGCCGTCCATGCCGCAAACGCCTATGGCGTGGATGCGCAGACGGCCCGACAGCTCACGGAGGCCGTCCGACTGGTGTCGAGCACGGCCTCGCAGCTTTCAAACCTCATCTCCAAGAATCGAGAACTATCATGAAAACCAAGATGCTCACAGCGCTCCTATCATCCCTTTTCCTAGCGATCCTCGCATGCCCCGTACTCGCCGCCCCCATCGACATGCTCGTCGCCGGGTACGGACTCGACGCATCGGCAATTCCCACAACGTTCGACGCGGAGACCGTCCTCGGCTGGTGGCTCTCGGACGGGTTCGTCACCCATCCCCTCGGGGCCTTGTTCGTCTTCCTCCTTGCACTCTGCACCTGCGCCCTCATCGCCTACTCAAGCGCCCTCAAATCACGAGCCGAGGACGGCGGCGTGCTCGGCGACGCCCACGTCAAGACGGGTCGTGAGGTCGTGAAGGGGTCCATGACATGGGGCGGCTCGACGAACCCCTCGTCGCGCGGGTTCGTCTACGGTTTCACCAAATATCGCGGTAAGCCCTGCTATTTCTACGAGCCGAAGAAGATGATTTTCGTATCAGGGGCCACTGGGTCAGGTAAATCACGCTTCCTCTACCTCCCCTCAATCGACCTGCTCAGCTACGGCGACGCCTCCAACGGCTCCGAGCCCGCGACCCTCGTCGTCTCAGACGTGAAGAACGAGCTCATAGAGCTCACGGGCGATGAGCTTGCCCGTCGTGGCTACCGCGTCCTCCTGCTCGATACGCAGCACCCCTATCGCGGCCAGAGGTTCAACCCGCTCAAGCAGGTTCTCGACCTCCATGCCGAGGGGCGCGACCAGGAGGCCGAGCAGGCGGCGGACGCCATCGCGGAGCTCGTGGTGCAGGATGACGAGAAGGGCAAGGGTTCGCACTGGACGGCATCGGCCAGGGGCCTGCTCTCGGCCCTGGTCCTGCTGGTCTCCATGTCTGACGAGTGTCCCGAGGGATCGAGGCACCTCGCGACCGTCTGCGAGGTCTTGGACCGTGGCACCGAGGCCGAGGGCGACGACCCGGCCGAGCCTCTGAAGGCCATCTTCCGCTCCCTGCCGAGTGGTCACCCCGCCAAGGGCAGGGCGTCGCAGTTCGTCTCCTCGGGCGGCAACGAGCTCAGGAGCATCCTCTCGACGCTCAAGGTGGCACTCCGCCCGTTCTCGTCCGCGCCGGTCGCATGGATGACCTCTGGCTCCGACATCGACCCGCGAACGGTGCTCACGGAGAAGAGTGCCGTCTTCCTCCACGTGCTCGACGAGGGCTCCCCCTACAACTGCATAGCGGCGATATTCCTCTCGCAGCTCTGGGCTTCGGTCCAGGCGGTCGCGGACGTGAACGGCGGAAAACTCCCCCGCCCCGTGCAGATACTCGGCGACGAGTGGGGCAACCTCCCCCGCGTCGAGTGCCTGCCCGCGCTCCTCAGCCTAGGACGCAGCTACGGCGTTTTCTGGGTCGGCGCGACGCAGGACGTATCCCAGCTCAACAAGTACGGCGAGAAAGACGGCCGCAGGAAGATCCTCGCGAACTGCGGCATCAAGGTCGCGATGAAGCTCGCCGAGGAGGAGGACCGCCGGTACTTCACCGAGCTCATCGGCAAGACCACGCGCCACACGCAGGGCACGAGCAACGGCAGGGCCGCGTCAGGCACGTCCTCCTCGACGTCCTACAGCGAGAGTGCCGACGACGTGATACACCCCTGGGAGTGGCGCGACATGGCCCCGGACCGGGACGGGATCATCGTCGTGAAGCACGCGGACAACGGTATGCCCGCATGTCGAGCCGGCGTCTTCCGCTCCCCCGTCACCGACTGCACCAACACGCCCACAAGGGAGCACTTCGACCTCGGAACCCCCGAGCACGAGGCGGAGAACCGTCGCGCCTACCAGCGCCGCCTCGACGAGTCAGCTGCTGGGAAGATGCGCGAGGAGGCCTCGACCTGGTGCCCAAAGTGGCCCGAGCCGGAAAAGAAGAACGGGAGCAAGCCGGGCGGCAAATTCAGCGGGCTCTCGCTCGACTAGGGAGGCGACCATGACGGCGATAAAGCAGACGAGCGTCTGCAGCGAGAAGCACCTCGCGAGACTCAGGGATTACCTCTCCTGGGACCGCGACAAGGCACTCGCCCACGGCACGCAGAACATCATCGACGATGACCGCTGGTTTCAGGAGATGGCAGACACGAGGGCGGCCATGGGTCACGACAGGCCCGGCAAGGCCGGTGCCAAGTGTACCTACATGCAGCACCAGATACTCGGGTTCCTCCCAGACGAGTGCGACCTCAACGGCGGGAAGATGACGCCGGAGCTGTGCATGCGCTATGCGAGGGAGTACGTGGCCGAGCGCTACCCCAACCAGGAAGTCGTGATGGTGCTGCACCGCGAGCGCTGCCGCGCGGACGCCACCGACCGCTACGCCGTGCACCTCGGCATCAACCGCAGTGATCTGGAAACCGGCCGAAGGCTCGACGAGGGCCCCGCCCGAAAGGCGGTGGCATCACGCGTGAAGACCGTCCGTACCCTGGACGAAAGGTACGGCCTCAGGCAGTTTGAGCGCGGCAAGGCCAACTCGCGCGTCCACGCGAGGCAACCCGGCACGGAAGAGCGCGACATGGCCCGAAAGGGGCAGGCCGCGCGCTCGGAGAACGCCCGCATCCGCGTCGCGGTCGCCCGCCGAATCGAGGAGGTCGGGCGCATGCGCGACTGCCCCGACCGGATGGGCGAGCTTGAGCGGCGGCTCAAGCGGGACGGCATCGAGCTCGCCAGGTCGAAGGGCGGGAGCCTCCAGTACCGCTTCCCCTCGAAGTCTCTCGGGGGCATGAGGAAGGTCAACGGCGGAAGGCTCGGCTTTGCCGTCGACCGCTCGACTGGCATCGCCGTCCGCTTCACGCTGCGCGGGATAGCGACGGCGATGCGGGCGTTCTGGGAGCTTGAGCGCAGGGCGCTGGAGAACCAGAACGGCCGAGACGACTGAGCATTTGGGCCGGGACGCAACAGGCGTTCCGGCCCCTTCTTTTGCCCTTCGGTGAGAGCGACCTCGGAGCGGTTCGCCGTCCCGCCGCAGGCGGGCAAGATGATTCCGTGCAACGGAATCCATATCTTGCCTGCACGGAGCGAGCCGGTTGCCCAAGGCAACGCGAGCCCGGGCAGGTGAGCGCCGGTTGAACCGACGCCGAGGAGACGCGACCCTGGGGAGCGTCGCACGACGGCGCTCGGCGACCCGGCGCGAGAGGCCCAGCCCGGCGACCACGGCGGAGCGATGGCGACTTCTGGAAGCCATCGAGCGCAGCCGTTCGGCGGGCTGGGCCGGCGTGAGCGGAGGCGGACGAAACGCGACCCTGGGGAGCGTTGCCAGGGAGCCGCAGCGAGAGCGACGCCGTGCGTCGCGGGGGTCCCGCCCATAAGCGGGACCTATCGGCCGCAAGGCCGATTGCCACGCCTCGGCCCTCTCGACCTGCGCGTCGGGGAGGAGTCGGCAGTAACCTCTCCCCGATCCACAATGGAGACCTAAAGCCGCTCGTAGGCCCTCTTCACCAGCTCGCCCATAAGCTGCCTTCGCTTGCCTAGGAACTCCTCGTAATCGAGGTCCTCAAACCCAACAGGCAGGGCATGCTCCTCGCAGTTGCGGCGATACTCGTCCTCCCCCAGCGAGTCGCGGTACTTCCTGACGTACTCGCTCGGGGCGTCGTCCGAGATGTAGATGTTGTTCTGGTAGTCCACGAGGGTGAAGTTGCCCCTGTTGCTGCGCTGCGAGAGGTAGCCCCTAGACTTCAGGTAGTTGTCCGGGAACAGGTGGTGTTTGTCCAGCGCCTTCTTCGAGCCCGACGAGCCCATGAGCAGGAGCTGGGACAGCGGGGCCGTGCTGAACAGCGCCTTGGCACCGAGCACGACCTGAGCCGCGACGAAGCCCCACCAGGTCGGGCCCGCCGCCTCGTTTGCGTCGAGGGAGCTGGGCAGCGTGATGGAGAAATAGTCGTCCGTCATGATGGCGGCGAGCCTACGGTCGAAGTACGCCCGGAACTCATCGGCGGTCTCAAGGCGCGAGACGTCGTTAAGCTGCTGCTCGAACTCGGATTCGAAGGACCCCACATAGAGCCCCGTTATGGCTGCGGCGAAATACCAGCGCCGCACGAGCCTGCGCACAGCCAACGGCTCCATACCGAACTCGTATCGCCCGATAAGGTAGAACGCATAGCAGAACATGAGCGCGTTGCCCGACCCCACCTGGTCGGAACAGACGTAGCCCGCCTCCGCCAGCGTGTTGATGAAGGCATGCCAGTTGTTCAAGTCGAGCACGAGATCGAGGGCGCGACCGAACGTGGCAAAGTTCTCGGCCCGCGTCTCGGGCGTCGTTTCCTTTGTCTTGAGATCTCGCCCGCGAAGAATCTGGTAGGCATAACGCAGGCGACCCCTCTTGAACCCCACGCCCACCGTGGCGCGAATGATATGCGTCGGCGAGACGGTCATGAGCGGGTTGTACGAGGTGCCCTTTGCGGGCGCATGACTCATGGCGCAGAACTCCTCTATGCGCTCCCTCATGGCAGGTTCGTAGACCGAAAGCAGGGTCATGATGAAGTCATCCTGCTTAAGCGCCTGCCCTTGCGAGTTCACACGCACGAAGATGTCCGATACGGTCTCCTCGTCAGCCGATTCGGAAATCTCCAGCGTCGGCAGAAGATAGCGCTCAAGCCCGAGTAATGCGTTGAGCCCGCTCTCGACGGCGTCCTCGCCGTCATCATCGAGTTCGGGTTCTCCCTTTTTGGCATTCGCCTCGTTAAGGCGCTTGATGAACGCCCTGCGATAGGCGCTCAGCTTGTTGTCGTGGTTCGCCGCGAAGGCCTCGTGTACGTCGGGCACATAGCGCGAATCCTTCTCGGTCGAGGCGTCGGCATTCTTGAATGAGCGTGCGATGGGGTCGTAGGCGACCTTCACCGTACGCTCCCTGAAGTTCTTGTCTCGCACGGGTACGCCGTACAGGGAGCTCAAGAGGGCAGTGAGCCTCTGCTGTCCGTCGATGACAAGGGACTTGGGGACGGCATACACCTTTTGGTTCGAGCCTATGGCAGACTTCTTGCCCGCGTTGTCGCTCGGAGAGTCCCACAGCATCACATAGCCAATAGGGTATCCGCGGAGCATGGAATCAAGCAGGTCGCGGACCTTTTCGTTGCCCCACACGAAAGGCCGTTGCAGATCAGGCAGGCCAATCTTGCCCGTCTGAACATCCTTCAGGATGTTACCGACCTCCAGCGATATGGGATTGTAGATAGAGTTGGGCACTATAGTTCACCGACCTTCTTGGCGTACAGGTTGAAAAGATGGGCGACTATCTTCTCCTCGTCCCCGCCGAAGTCGACGCCATAGGCGGCTTCGACGGCGGCGTCGAGCGCCTTGTGCGCTGTCATCAGCTCGGGGAAAAACGTCTCGTTCTTGGGATCGTACATGTCCGCGAGCGTCGCACCTTCTTGGGCATCCCGGGCGTCGAGCACGGCTTGGGCGCAACGCTCGACTTCCTCGCGTTGGGATTCCGTGGGCTCGGGCCAGACGAAGTTGTTGTAATCAATATTGGCCGAATACTGGTAATCGTCCTTCAATCTTCCGGTTACGATCCTAACCCATGCATTATGGAATTGAGATTGCAGTATGCCATAGTGATAGAGAGAAGCATTAGGTATCAATCTAACCTTGTTGCTGCAAAATATCTCTGGACCAACAAAGCCCATTGGAACACGTTTCCGTCTGCTTGAAGACACCTCTGGAATGATGATGGAACTTCCCTCGGGCATGTTCTCAACGTGAAATCTCGTTGGCTTATCTGCTATTTTTCGGGTTCCAGCGCTTTTACTTGCAAGCCTGTATTCACGAACCTGTTCTACTCTCTTTCTGCACTCAGGAAGCTGCTTTAAATCTGAGAAGGTTGCCTCCCCAAGCCACAGGCACCAGCGATGATAGCCATGAATGAACTCTTTTGATCCAAGCCATGGATGGAAGAAGCCTTCGGCCTTTGGCTCTTTCTTCAGGAAATCGTCTTTCTCCTCATCGGTAAACAGATAGAATCCCCCATCAATAGGTTTATTTCCGATGCCCATTTCCGGAACATCACAAATAGGCTTGCTGCGGCTGTAGATGAATACATCAGGGGCGTCTTTCAGATACGCATTGATTCGAGCCGTGGGAATCTGTTCTTCGTCGCTGTCCGGGGTCACGTGGTAGAAGAGCGTCTTGGTCCCCGACTCGCGGGAGAACCCGACGATGACACAGAACACGTGTGCCTTGTCCGCAGCCTCGTTGTCCCACCTGAACGTGTTGTGCGCGAAGTCGATGTGGATACCCAGGTCGTGCAAGGGTTTCCAGAGGTTGGCGACCTGCTCGCCCTGACATATCGAGTTGGTCGAGACCAGGGCGCAGCGCGTGCGCTTCCCTTGCGTGAACCTCGCGGCCTTCATGTACCAGGCCCCGCAGTAGTCGATGTTGCCCGCGTTCTTCGCGCCGTCGAAGACCTCAAGGAGTTCGGCCTTCTGCTCCTTGGACTGGTTGCGGGCCCCAAGGAAAGGCGGATTGCCCACGAGGTACGTGAGGTCATCGGGGAACACCTCGGACCAATCGGTCTTGAGGGCGTTGCCCTCATGGAGGTTGCTGAGGCTCCTGAGCGGCAGGAAGTCGAAGTCATAACCGACGTATATCTCCTGCGTCTTTCGGAGCATCTGCTCCTCGGTGATCCAAAGGGCGGTCTTAGCGACCGAGACGGCGAAGTCGTTTATCTCGATGCCGTACAGCTGGTCCAGGGACACGCGGACAGGGCTGTCCTGCGCAACGACGAGGGATGTCTGCCCCGCGTTACCGGTCTCCTCGCTGAGCTCGTCCTCGATGATTCGGTTCTCGATGGTGCGCAGCTGCCGGTACGCCTCGGTAAGGAAGTTGCCCGAGCCGCACGCGGGGTCACCGATGGTGATGGAGGCCACCTTGTCGTGTAGCCTCGCCAGGGCCTGCTTGCGCTTGGCAGCTGTCTTCTCGCCCTCGGCCTCGTGCAGTTCATCCCACAGCTCGTCGAGGAAGAGTGGCCTGAGGCAGCGCTCGATATTCTCAACGCTCGTGTAGTGCATGCCCCCGGCGTGGCGCGTCTCGGGGTTCAGCGTGCCCTCGAACACGCCGCCGAAGATGACGCCCGAGATCTCGCGCCAGTCGAAGTCCTGGGACGCGTCGGCGATGGCCTCGAGGATCTCCGAGGTCATCTGCGGGACGATGATGGAGGAGTCGGCGAACAGACCGCCGTTCACGTAGGGGAAGGCCGCGAGGTCCTCGTCCATGTACTCATCCCTCTGCCCTAGGGGCGTGTCGATCGTCTCAAACAAATCGACCAGTTTTCGGCGGAGCTTCGCGGGGTCTCCCTCGCAGTACCTGCCGAACGCCTGGTGCGATTGCAGGAGGTCGGCGTCCTCGGCGTAGAGCAGGAAGATGATTCGGGTGATGAGCACGTTGAGGGAGCGCTGCTCCTCTTGCGCCCGCTCGTCCTTCTCCTCAATGTGGTGGTACTGCTTGGCGAGGGCATTGTAGAGCCTGGAGACGTAGGCCCCAGCCTCGATGGAAAGCTGCTGCTCCTTGTGCAGGCGGCTCGTCTCGTTGGAGGTCAGGAAGGACAGAAGATACAGGCTGTCCGGGAGCTCTTCGAGGGAGAACTCCTGCACGGTATCCTCGGGCCGCTCGTTGTCGAGGTCGTAAAGGCGAAAGGTCCCGAAGTTGCACGTCATCACCCAGCGGGGGCGCTCGGAGTACGGCAGGTGCCGCGCGTACCACATGGCCTGCTGGAGCGGCGTCTCCATGCCGCCGTTTCTGGGCTCGGGCTTGTCGAGGTCGATACCCCACGACTTCTGCTCGCACAGGAAGTTGTGGTCGGAGACGAACACGTCGATGCGGCGGCCTCTCACCTTCCGCTCGAAGTCGACGAAGCTGTCTATGGTGTTGGACGGGATGCCCAGGACGTTGATGAGCAGATCTACCCAGAACTTTTGCGTGTCCTGCTGCTCGTTGTTGGAGCCCGCGGGAATGGCGGCAAGGCGCTTCTGCCACCGCTTGACGAACTCTTTTGCCTCTTTCTTGCTGGCAGGCATACCGGACCTCCTGCGTCGTTGTCACTTTCGGACAATTTTAAGGGGTAAAAGCCCTCTTCCAAGCGGAAGGGCGAGTTTTCAACGGTCCACGGTGTCGCAGGGTCCCAGGCGAAACCCGAAGACGCCGGGGGCTGTTGGAAACTCGCCCATCTCACAGCAGCGTCACCCTAGGTTTTCAACGCTTTCCATGGCCGAAGGGCTTCTTATAAGCCCGTAGGCTGTGGGAAGGGTTGGAAACCGGACTTTGGGCATAGCCCTTCACAAAAAAACTTTCTACCCAAATTCTACCCAACTGACGTTAACGATGCCCTTATATAAGAAAGCAGGTCAGACGATTTATACCGTCTGACCTGCATTTACTTCTGGTGCCCCCGGGCGGATTCGAACCGTCGACACCCGCTTTAGGAGAGCGGTGCTCTATCCCCTGAGCTACGGAGGCATGTTGTACTAGTGTAGCAGATTTACGCCGTTGTAATACAGCGTATAGCCACTCTTCGAAGTTGCGGTGGAACAGCCCTCCGGAAAGTGTGTCCCACTATCCAGGCAAATTCTGGGTCAAACTTTCCCAATGGGACCTCGCTGGAAACAGTGTCCCAGAATTTCGGCTCGAAACGGGACACGGTTTCCCAAACGACCCCGTTCCGGAAACTACATCCCGGAATCGGCGCTCGAACTGGGATGCACTTTCCCAATCGAGCCCCATGGGAAACTGCGTCCCACTTTGGGGGGCGCTCTTTAATGACTAGTTACCTTTGTGGAAGAGGTTTTTGATAACGGAGGGGATGCTCTTGGCGCCCTTGGCAGTCACATCGATAAAGTCGGGCGAACGCACGAGCTTATCCTCGTCGACGTACTTGCGGACAGCACGAAGCGTCTCTTTGTCGTCGCGCGTCGAAAACGTAAAGTGACCGTTGTCCT
>USHR01000020.1 GCA_900554495.1 uncultured Collinsella sp. | reverse complement strand
GGGGCTGCACCACCTGCTCTACATGCCGATCTACTACGACAACCTGGTCATTAACAACGGCATCTACGCCACGTGGACCAATTTGCTCCCCATCCTCTCCCACAGCACGCGCCCCCTCAATGAGCTTGCGCCATGGGCCGGTTTCACTGCCACCGGCTGGGTCAAGCTCTTTGGCCTTCCCGCCATCGCGGTTGCGTTCTACTCCACCGCAAAGCCCGAGCGCCGCGCTGGCCTCAAGGTCATCCTGGTTCCCGCCATTGTTGCCTCAGTGGTCTGCGGCGTCACCGAACCGCTCGAGTTTCTCTTTATGTTCACCCACCCCGGGCTCTTTTTGCTCTACGCCGTCCTCTCGTCTTGCCTCGCCATGGCCATGAACTTCTTTGGCGTCGTCGGCATCTTCTCGGGTGGCTTTATGGAAATGGCCGCTTTCAACTTTATCCCGCTCATGCGGACGCATGCCGGCTCCTATCTTTTGGCGCTCGGAATCGGACTCATCTTTAGCGCCATCTTCTTTCTGAGTTTTCGAGGTCTTATTCTGACCTTTGACCTTAAAACCCCAGGACGCGAGGACCATATCGCCAGCAACACGGCGCTCTCGCGCTTGACGGGAGACGACGTTGACGAAAGGCGCTCATCCGAAAACAGCGCTTCCGGCGGCCAGGCATCACAAGACCATCTGCTCGCCGAGCAGGTTGTGATGCTTCTGGGCGGCGTCTCCAACATTGTGGGCGCAACCAACTGTGCCACGCGGCTGCGCGTCGAAGTCGTGGACCCTTCCATCGTCGCGGACAACGCGACCTTCGTCGCAGCGGGTGCCAAAGGCCTCATCGTCACCGGCAAGACTGCCCAGGTAATCATCGGCATCTCGGTTCCCCGCGTCAAAGAGCACTTTGACCAGATCATGGGCCTCGAGCCGGGATTTGTGCCCACCACCTCGGCCTCCCCTGCCGCCAGCGCAGCCCATAAGCGCGGCGATATCTGCTTCTTCGATATCGACGGAACGCTCGCCTGGCAAGACCCCAGGCTCGCCCAAGACCTTCCCGAAGACGAGCGGGACCTCTCCCCCTATCCCAACGAGGCGGTTTCGCAGGCAATCCGCGAGTTTGTCGCCAACGGCAACATGGCCTTTATCTGCACGGGACGCACCCTCAGCTGCATCCACCCCAAGCTTCTTGAGCTGCCCTGGACCGGCATCGTCTGTCTTGCGGGCGGTTACGCCGAGATCAACGGACACGCAATTCGCGATCTGTCGATGACGCCCAGCATGCTGCAGCATCTTGCCCCCTATCTTGAGCAATCGGGCGAGGTCATCCGCTTTGAGGGCCTCAACGGCGTTGTGCGCATGAGTGCCGATGCCCCCGATGCTCCCGGATACGCGCGCACCCTGGGCGACGCAGTCACGCAGCTGCAACATTACAGTGCCTACAAGATCTTGATGTCTACATCGCTCGCCAACCACATCGCTCAAGATAAGGCACTTGAGCCGTTGTTGTGCTTTAACGAGCTCGAACTCGAGGTAACCGAAATCTCGCCCCGCGAATGCACGAAGCGCGGGGGCATCCAGTCTGTACTCGACGCCCTCGATCCCCACCATGGAACCGTATACGGCATCGGCGACGCCAGCAATGACGTCTCGCTGATGAACGCCGTCGATGTCGGTATCGCCATGGGCAATGCGCCAGACTATCTCAAAAAGCGCGCCGACTACATCACCGACTCGGTCGACAAAGATGGCGTCGTCAAGGCGCTCGAGCACTTTAGGCTTATATAAGCAGCCGGCACGCGCACGCGTCCCGTTTCCCCAAATCGACAAAACAGACGCGCCAGCAACTCCAATGTGGCAATATGGTATCTGCACACCGCAACGATGCAACCTAAGAAAGAATGCGAGAACCCGTGTCCAGTCCGTTTACCAGCTTTTTAGCCCAGCACTTTGGCCAGATCAACGACTATCTGGCCACGTTCTTTGACGGACAGGCGACCTCTGCCGATATCGAGCGCTACCTGTATACCCCGCTCTCGACATTTACGGCCAATGCCGGCAAGCGCCACCGCCCGCTCATCTGCATGCTCGCCGCCACCGCGGTAGGTGGCAGCTTCGAGAGCGCCCGCAGCGCCGCGGCAGCCATCGAGCATTTCCAGTCGGGCGCGCTGATCCACGACGACATCGCCGACAACGGACAACTTCGTCGAGGCAAGCCCTGCATGCACCTTACCGAGGGCACGGGCCTTGCCATCAATTGTGGCGACCTGGCGCTCACCATGGTCACCAAGACGGTTCTCGACGACCCTACGCTTGAGTCCGACGTGAAGCTGCGCGTGCTCCACGAGCTTACCGAGATGATCGTCCGCACCATCGAGGGTCAAGCACTCGACCTGGGTTGGGTCCGTGACGGGCGCTTTGATATCTCGGTTGATGACTACCTGGACATGGCGACGCACAAGACCGCGTTTTACAGCGGAGCCACGCCGCTTGCCGCCGGAGCCATTATCGGCGGCGGCAGCGATAAGCAAATCGAAGCGCTGCGCGCCTTTGGCCTGCACACGGGCCTTGCCTTTCAGATTCAGGACGATCTGCTCAACTTGATCGGCACCAAAGAGGCCGCCAACAAGGACTTCCGCACCGATATCACCGAGGGCAAACGCACCCTCGTCGCCGTGCACGCCCTGTCAGACGAGCGTTATCACGACGAGGTCGAGGCAATCCTTTCCTCGGGCACCGAGGACCCCGCGCAACTTGCACGCGCCGTGGAGATCTTCCAGGAGACCGGCTCCATCGATTACGCCCACACTTACGCGCTCGACCTGACCGCCAAGGCGAAAGCGGCCATCGAGAACGTTGAGCTTGATCCGCACGCACGCGAGCTGTTCCTCTCCATGGCAGATTTCTTTGTGGAGCGCCTTAACTAGCGGGGGTAATAAAACCTGTCAGCAGCGTATTTGGGTACAACTTGCTACACTGTTGAGTGCATGTTTATGCATCCCTTTGCGTTGTCTATCCGACAGACGCTCAAATAGTACGAATGGTACGCCGAAAGGGGTTCGTTCATGGAACCTATTACAACGGGCATGCAAGGAGCAGCCGTCGAGGACGTGCAGTCTCGTCTCCTGCAGCTCGGCTACACGATTGATGCCGCCGAAGTCACCGACAAGTACTTTGGAGCCACCACTGAGCAGGCCGTCAGCACCTTCAGGCTCGACAGCGGCCTTGCTGCCGGTCATGCCGTCGATATCCCCTGCTGGAGCGCCCTTGTAGACGCTTCGTATAAGCTGGGCGATCGCACTCTCTATCTGCGCATGCCCAATTTCCATGGCGCCGATGTGCAGGCCCTGCAGCGCGCTCTCAACGTTTTGGGCTTTGCCTGTGGTGAAGACGACGGCTACTTTGGTCCGCATACCGAGGCCGCCCTGCAGCAGTTCCAGGAAAATGTCGGCCTGTTTGCCGACGGCATGGCCTTCCAGGACACCTACGCCTACATCAACCGCCTGCACCATGTGTGGGAGGGCAAGCCCTCGGTCACCGAAGCCGAGTCCCGCATCGGTTTTGCTCGCGCCGCCAACGTGCTCGAGCGCTTCCAGATTGCCGTTATCGGCGAGGACCCCATCGCACGCAGTGTTGCGTCGCGCATGTGGAATATCGCCACGGCAACGACCGACAACAGCGGCATGATGCTCTGCGACTCCGAGGTCCCAACCGACGTTGACCTGGTGCTCGAGATCGCAAGCGACGAGCTGCCCGCCGACGCCGCACCGCGCGCCACGATTGCCCTCGCCGAGTGCCACAACCTGGCCCAGCGCATCCGCACTGCCAATGTCGCCGCGCAGCAGAAGCCGGCACGCATTCGCATTGAGCTAACGGGCATGACGCGCTACAACGGCACCTTCACGGCCAGCGACGCGCAGACACTCGCCGTACGCCTGCTCGATGGCGTTTGCGATGCCCTCGCAGATTAGGTAAACTAAACGAGTTGCTTTTGGGCAACACCACACATTGGGACGTAGTTCAACGGTAGAACTCCGGTTTTTGGTGCCGGCTGTTGGGGGTTCGAATCCCTCCGTCCCAGCCCTTAAAATTGAGCGCCCTGAGTCCATAACGGCCCAGGGCGCTTTCTTGTGGGCAAGCGGAGGGATTCGAACCCGCAAGGAATCTACCTATATAAGACAGACGCCCCAGGCCCATAACGACCAAGAGCGCCTTGCATCTTGAAATATCAGCCCTGTTCCGAAAAGCGAGCCGCATGCAACAACCAAGTAACCACAGGCCCCGGGAGAGCGGGGACACCGGCTTAGGTTTATCGCGAGTTCCGCACGAACAGGAGGCCACTTAATGTGGCCTCCGTCGTGAGCAGGACTGTAGAGCAGGAAACCTAAGCCGGTGTCCCCGCTCTCCCGGGGCCGGCGGAATCTAGTTGTTCAGCATGCGGTCGAAGCTTCCCGAGTCGCCATCCCGATAGTCTGCGGTCATCAGAATCTCCTGCGGAATGCGCCCGCCTTCACGTAGCACGTTGCGGAACTGCACGCGCGTAACCATGGGCAGATCCTTAATCGTCGCTGCCAGGTTCTGCGGCACGCCCTGGTTGGCAGCCGCGGGCTCGCACTCGCCGCCGGCCTTCACGCGACGCTTATGCTCGGCGAGCATGGCGCGGTACATGCCGGCATGCAGGCGAATCTCAACCACATTGGCATTGCGAGCCTGCTCGACAATGCGCGCGCCCTCGCGATCGATATCGCCCACGTAGTAGACGTAGTTAAAGCGATAGCCAATCTCAGCCAGATAATCATCCAGTGCGTGCGAGACGCTCGCCTTGCAGCCGCCGCCAAAAATCACGCCGCCCACCTTGGTACCAAAGAGCTTGGCATGTTTGCGTCCGCGCAGGAGCTTGACGATCTCGTCGTAGGTATCCAGGTTCTCGACCATAATGAACGGCTTGTCGGCACCCAGCGTAAAGAAGCCTGTAAAGTGCACGGGGCGATTGGGGGCGACCTTGATCGCCTGCATGCTGATGCCCTTTTCGGTCATACGTCTGATCAGGCGCTCACCGTGCTTGCCGTCAAAAGCCTTCTCGTCGTTAAAGATCTGGTAGGCACGCTGGCGGCGCGAGGCAACCGGCGTATCGGCACCTCGGTTCTGCTCGATCCAAGCCTGGATGATTGCGATTTCCTCGGCAATCTTGCGGTTGGACATCTCGTTGTGCTGAGTGCGCTGCGGAGCCTTTTTGCCGTCCTTGCCCTCGACCTTTACGATCTGTGTCTGCTGCTCCTTGATCTTAGAGAGCGCCGTAGGCGTAGGGACAACTTTGAGCAGCTGCCTGCCTAAAACGCGGGCAAGGGCAAACGCCGAGACCTCGCCGTGGACTGCCGACTTGGGCTGCTGGGCAGCGGTATCTGCTGCGGTAGACTCCGACTTCTTCTGAGACTTGCGCTTAGAATCGCCTTGGGAATTGCGCTCGCGCTTCGGCATAGGCGCCTGCTTCTGCGGACGATCGGACTTACTCTCCTTCGCTGGCTGGCGCTTAGGCTGCCCCGAAGAAACCTCGACCTTCGCATCCTCGTCCTGCGGCGTGGTCTTCTCGGCCGCAGTCTCGGCATGGGAACTGCGGCCCCCACGATGGCGACGGCGGCGAGGCTTGCTCGACGCGCCCTGCTCCGTCTGCTCATCAGTAGGCTGCTGGCCCTTGGCCTCGGCATCAACCTCAAGCTGCGGCTCAACAGGCTTCTGTTCGCGAGCCGCCGGCTCAACGGCCTTCTCGTCCTGAGTGGTCGAAGCCGGCTCGCTCTTCTCCTGACGCCTTACGGGATACGCGCGTCCCGCAAAACCGCGGCCGGGACGACACGAACCCGGAGCCCTCTTGGCAGACTCCTCAACATCGTCTGCAACCTCAGAAGACTCTTCAACCTCACACGCGGCATCCTGCGCTGCAGCCTTAAAGTGAGCACCGCGACGACGCTTGGGCTCTTGGGCCTCCACGGGCTTTTGCTCCTTCGCGGGCTTCTGCGACTCGACAGCAACCTCGGTCTCAACAACCTCGGCATCCGTCTCACCTTTTTGAGCAACGGCGCGACGGAAGCGCTCCTGCTGGGCACGGCGCTGAGCATCGCGCTTGCCGCCCCCGCCAAAACCGCCGCGTCCTGCCTTGGCCGTAAAGGCGCGCACGACGTTCTCATCGAGCAACTCATCGGTATCGACATGCTCACGCGGAGCAGCTTCTTCCACAGCAGGCACGTCAGCGGAATCCTCGACGACAAAATCCTCGACGGACTCGGCAGGCTGCTCCTGGGCATCGCGGATCTCGGCATTGATGGTATAGAACGCCGGGCGCCCGTTAATGCCGCTGCCCTCGATCTTGGTCACGATATTTGCCGCGATAAGCTCATCGCGCATCGCCTTGGTGTCACATTCCTTATCGACGGAGCGGAAAATCTGCGCCAGCGCACTCGACTTAATCTTGAGCGCCTTGCGGCAAAGCAGGTCGTAGGCAACCAGCTTGGCACGCTCGGCAGAAAGCGACGTCTGGCTGCTCAGACGCTCAGCCAGGGCATCGACATTATTTTGGTTATCGGAATATACCGTCTTGGCCACGGGGCCCCTTTCATATGCACACATATACGTCCATATGGTACAACGCGCGCCCTTATCCATGCAAAACATCTGCGAGAACACTCGAGCGTCACCCGCTTTTGCATGAAAAAAAGACCGAGCCCGCGAAGTCGCGGACCCGGTCTTTCCGAGTCATATAGATGTGACGTTCAACTCGTCAGGTCGACTAAGCCTTGGCGGCCTCGGCGTCGACGGGAGCCTCGGCAGCAGCAGTGCGGCCATACTCGGCCTTGCCCATCTCGGACCACTCGGGATCCTCGTCAGGCATGGAACCGGCCTCCTTGCCGAAGAACTCCTTGAGGCAGTTAACGGCAACGATGAGGCCCAGGACCATCAGCAGAACGGCAAAGACGAGCTGCAGGCCCTTGGTGGCGGCAACGGAGACGGCGGCCGTGGTGGCGGTAGCCGGGATGGTACCGAAGAAGCCGTAAGCCTGGACGGCGGTCATGCAGCCCATGGCGCTCTGCACCAGCGAGGTGAAGGTGCAGCAGAGCAGGAAGACGACGGGCACGTAGAGCATCCAACCCTTGCGGCCGGTACACTTGCAGAACACGGCGAGGGTGATCATGGTCATGCCGCCGAGCAGCTGGTTGGAAGCACCAAAGAGCGGCCAGATGTTGGCATAGCCACCAAAAGCGAGGGCGAGACCGGGAAGCAGGGTAACGACCGTGGCGAACCAGGGGTTGCCGAGGACCTTCATGTAGCCGGCCTTGGACTCGATGGCCAGGGCATCGTTGGTCTGGGCAAAGAACTCGGAGAACGAAGTGCGGGCGATGCGGGCGACGGCGTCGAGCGAGGTCAGGGCCAGAGCGGAGACGTTCATGGTCATAAAGACGGTAGCGAGCGTGCCGTCAACACCGAAGGCCTGCATACCGCGGGAGATGCCAGCGGCGAAGATCTGGAACGGGGTGGAAGCGACACCGGCGTTGAGGGCGCCGGTACCGGCGGTGTTCATGTCGGAGAACATGATGCCGGCGACGATGATGGCAAGGATGCCGACGAAGGACTCGACGATCATGGCGCCGTAACCGACCTTGACGGCGTCCTGCTCCTTCTCGACCTGCTTAGAAGAGGTGCCGGAAGAAACGAGGCTGTGGAAACCGGAGAGAGCACCGCAAGCGACGGAGACGAACAGGACCGGGAACATCATGCCGGAGGCAGTGGAGAAGCCGGTGAAGACCGGAGCGGTGATAGTGGCCTGACCGTTGACGCCCAGGACGACGATGCCGAGGACAGCGCAGACGATCATGACGATCATCATGATGGAAGTGAGGTAGTCACGCGGGGTCTTGAGCATCTGGATGGGCATAGCGCCAGCGAAGACAAGGTAGACCATGACGACGGCGAACCACTGGAACTTATCCAGGTAGACCGGGAACTGCATACCGACGGCGAACATGAGAACCATGAGGACCACGCCGGTGACGAACTCGGCAGCGCCGGTGAGGTTGAACTTCTTCTGGGCCCAACCAAAGGCGATAGCGACGAAGGTGAACAGGATGGAGATGGTACCAGCGCAGCCGGCGGCATAGGACTTGGTGAAGTCGATGGCACCGGTAGCAGCACCAGAAGCGTCAACGGCCGGGGTGAACATGAACGTCTTGCAGACCATGTCGGTGAAGGCGGCGATGACGATGATGCAGAACAGCCAGCAGAACAGCAGGAACAGGCGACGGCCGGTCTTGCCGATGTACTTCTCGATGAGCTGAGCGAGCGACTTGCCGTTGTTCTTCATCGAAGCGTACAGGGCACCAAAGTCGTGGACGGCACCAAAGAAGATGCCGCCGACGAGAACCCAGAGCACGACGGGCAGCCAGCCAAAGGCCATGGCGACGATCGTACCCGTAACAGGGCCAGCACCGCAGATCGAGCTGAACTGGTGCGAGAACGCGGTGAAAGCGGAGACGGGCGAGAAGCTCTTGCCGTCCTTCATGCGCTTGGCCGGCGTGAGGGCCTCTTTGTCAACGCCCCACTTGTTGGCCAGCCATCGGCCATAGCCCAGATAGCCGCAGGCGAGCACCGCCGCGGCCACAACCATGAGCAAAACTCCGTTCATTACATTTCCTCCTCTAAAAAGAACTTCCTAGACATAAAAAATGAGGGCCGTCGGTTGCGCTCGACGGCCCTCATCTTCATCAGCCGCCCGTTATCGTACGGGCTAGCTGTATGTGCTAACCCGCATCAGATAATTACTACGCTGATAATGTTTAGCTGATGCGTGAACATGTCTAAGAAATCCTCTTCAATCATGATGTGAACGATCCGTGCGTGTTCACATCCCCCAGTGGTTGAAAAGGAGTATGAAACTTTAGTTACCTAAAGTCAACGCAAATTTGTAATGAATTTTCAACTTTTTTGGATTTCTCGGTATAAAACGCCACTGACCTCGGACTTTACCCCACGACAGTTTTTGCATGAGAGATGCCCCTGAGAGCCGCGGGAGCCGGACGGAGGGGCCGGATATAAGGTTTATCGCGAGTTCCGCACGCAAAGAAGGCCACTTAATGTGGCCTTCGTCTTGCGCAGGACTGTAGAGCAGGAAACCTTATATCCGGCCCCTCCGACCGGGGACCGCGCCGTACCAGCTACAGCGTCATGTTCGGATCGGCGTCGACATCGAACGGCGAGATTTCTCCTCGGTCGAATTTACGGCGGGCGACCTCCGCGATCATGGCGGCGTTGTCGGTGCATGCCGAGAGAGGCGGCACCGTCACGCGGATACCCTGGCGCCCGAGCTTCTTGATCATCATCTCGCGCAGATGCGGATTGGCCGAGACGCCGCCGCCGATGCAGTATTCCTTACATCCGGTGGCATGCAGCGCGTTCTTGGCCTTCTTGTACTGAACGTCAAAGACCGCAGCCTCAAACGAAGCCGCCAGATCGGGCAGGTGAATCGTACGCCCGGCTTTGGTCTCCTGCTCAATGTAGAGCGTCACGGCCGTCTTGAGTCCCGAAAGCGAGAATCGATAGTCTCCCCTACTATTGAGCGCACGGGGGAAGTCAATCGCCTTTGGATTGCCCGTCTCGGCCAGTTTGGAAATGATGGGGCCGCCGGGATAGCCCAGACCCAGTGCCTTAGCCACCTTGTCGAAGGCCTCACCCACGGCGTCGTCGAGCGTCTCGCCGAGCACCTCGTAGTCGCCCCATGCCTTGACGTGAACAAGCATGGTATGACCGCCCGAGACGAGCGTGAAGATAAACGGCGGCTTGAGATCGGGCTGCGCCAGCAGGTTGGCGAACAGATGACCCTCCAGATGGTTGACGCACACGAGCGGTTTACCGGCGGCATAGGCAAAGCCCTTGGCGAAGGCGACGCCCACCACCAGAGCACCCACCAGGCCCGGACCCTGCGTCACGCCAACAGCGGCAAGCTCGCTCGGCGCGATGGCTCCGCCCTCAAGACCAAGCGATGCCGCGGCATCCTCGAGCGCCGCGTCCACGACGCTCACGATCACCTCAACGTGCTTGCGCGAAGCGATCTCGGGCACTACGCCGCCAAAACGGGCATGAAAATCGATCTGCGTCGAAACCTGATTGGCCAGCATATTACCGTCCGCATCGATAATCGCCACAGCCGTCTCATCGCACGAGCTCTCGATGGCAAGCACCAGGCGACGACGCTCAATTTCGGCGCGCTCCTCAACGGTGCGCTCGGGTGCAGGTAGCGGCCATACACGCTGCTCAGCCGCCGTCGGCTCGGGCGAAGCATTGTCGACCGGGAGCACCAAGGGCAGCGGCGCCGTCATGACGATGGCATCTTTGCCAGCACCGTAGTAACCGCGGCGGCGGCCCGCCTCGGTAAAGCCCAGAGAGGCATAGAGCGCAATAGCGCCCTCATTGCCGTCCTCGACCTCGAGCGAAGCCGTGGTGCAGCCGAGCATCTGGGCATCGTAGCTCACGTGCGACAGCAGCTTGCGGGCAATACCCCCGCGGCGATGCTTCGGGTCGACGGCAACATCCAGAATCTGCACGTCACCGTCTACGACCATGCCGCCGGCAAGGCCCAGCAGCTGACCGTCGTCGTGCGCCACCCACCAGCTGCGCGGCGCCGCAACATCCTCGCCCAGCTCGGATAGAAACATGCCCGGCGTCCACGCCTCGTGTCCAGCGCCTTCAAAGCAGGCGGCCTCCAGCGCACTTGCGCCCTCGGCGTCCGCCGCACCCATGGGGCGGAATTGCAGATGGCGACCGGCGAGCTCATCGGCAACGCCCGTAATTTCGCTCTGCGCGCTCTCGGCAAGACCGAGGCGTTTGCGCTCGTTTTCCTCGGCATCAGAAAGGCGCGTATAGATCGGAAGGACGCGGGCCGGGTCGCCGTCACCCGCGGCATGTGCAAGGAGGAGGCCCTCGCCCGAAGGCCACCACAAGCCGCGCTCTACGCAGCGAGCGACCTCATCCTCGCCCAGCAGCTTGCCATAGCGCACGAGACCGTCGCCAGTCAGCTGAACCTGGTCCCAGTCCGCGGCTTGGCGCCACTCATCAAGCGCCACGGCAGCCTTGACCACGTGCTCGCGCTCAAACTGACGCTCGGGGCCCTCGTCGCCCAGCACATACAAAGCCGGATACACCTCGCCGCGCATGGCATCGGCCAGAATGCTGAGTTTGCCACGCACGCCAGCCTTCCACGCGGTCCATGCGCAGGCATCGAGCGTCGACACACCCAACAGCGGCACGTTGGCGCCGCGCGCCAAGCCCTTGGCGGTGGAAATGCCGATACGCACGCCGGTAAACGAACCAGGACCGCGACCGACGACGTAACTGCCCACGTCAGCACGGTCCATGCCAACCTGAGCAAGCACACTGTCGACGGTATTCACGAGCTCCACATTGGCATGGCGACGGCACATATGGTCGCCACTCACCAGCTTCGCCTCGCCCGTCTGCCCATCAATCCAGCTTGCCGCGCAGGCAAGCATATCGGTCGAAGTATCGAGCGCCACCACCAGCGCGTAATCGTTATGCAAGCTCATCTTGTACAGCCTTATCAATCAAATCGGATAGCTCCGCTGCGCGTTCGCCGTGCGCCTCGAGCGTTATCGTTCGCACGTCGCTATCGTTCTCATCACGCTTAAGCGTTACCGAAAGATACTCGTCCGTCAGTTCGTCCTGAAACTGTTCGCCCCACTCCAACAGACAGGCACCCTCATAGCCCAGTACATCGAAAATGCCCGTATCCTCGAGCTCGTAAGCATGCTCCAGACGGTACAGGTCAAAGTGAAACAGCGGAATACGCCCCTGGTCATGAACGGCCATGAGTGCGAATGTGGGGCTCGTGACCATATGGCCGTCGCCCAAACCACGCGAAACGCCCTTGGTAAAGTGGGTTTTGCCCACCCCGAGGCCGCCGGTCAAAATCAGCACATCACCGTCTTCCAGACACGGCGCAACCAACTCGCCAAAATGCTCCGTATCGGCAGAGCAAACCGTTTTATAAATACCTACCCCCAGGCGCTCCAGGGACATATATGCTCCTTATTATTCCGAGGCACCCTCTGGCGCGGGATGCCGCTCCAGATAGTCGCCCAGCATCTTAAAGTCTTCCTCCAGTAGCTCCTGCCACGCCGGATTACGCAGCGCCGCCGCCGGATGGAACGTGGGCATCACCACAAAATGCCCCATCTGATGGAACCTGCCGCGCAGCTTGGTGATGCCAATCTCGGTCTTAAGCACAAAGTGCGTCGCAGGGTTACCGAGCGTCACGATGATGTCGGGCCAAATGCTTCGAATCTGCTCACGCAAAAACGGTGAACAGGCCAGCACTTCCTCGGGCCGAGGATTGCGATTTCCCGGTGGGCGACACTTAAGCACGTTGGCAATGTAGACGTCTTCGCGCTTGAGGCCAGCCAGCGACAGGATGCCGTTGAGATCCTCGCCCGCCGCCCCCACAAACGGTTCGCCTTGCAGATCCTCGTTACGCCCCGGCGCCTCGCCGATAAACATTACGCGGGCGTGGGGGTTTCCCACGCCAAACACGATGTTATGGCGCGACTGATAGAGCTGGCAGAGATGGCAGTCGCCTAAAACAGCCTCAATCTCCTCGAGCGCGACCTCGCGCGGCGCTTGGTGACTATGTCCGGGGATGTGCATGACACCCATAGTGGCTCCTACACGTAGACCTTGTCGAGACGCATGCCAAAGCCGCAAGCAACCTCGTAGTTAATCGTGCCGCGCAGGCGAGCCATCTCGTCCATGGTGATCTCGGCATCACCATCGCGGCCGACAATGATCATCTCGTCGCCATACTCGGCCTCGGGAATCTCATGCGCCGGATTGGACTGGATGGCGACCATAAACTGGTCCATGCAGATGTTACCCACCTGACGCACACGTTCACCGCGATACAGCACGTCCATACGATTGGAGAGTGTACGCGAAAGACCATCGGCATATCCGATCGGCAGCGTGCAAATCTGAACGCGTGTGCGCGGCACGCGGTAGGTAAATCCGTAGCCCACGCCTTCGCCCATTGCAGGATGCGCCACGCGCGTCACGCGCGCATGCACGCTCATAACAGGATCGAGCTGCATCACGCGGCTGCTCAGCTCGCACGGCTGCATGCCGTACAAGCCAACACCGGCGCGAATCATATCAAAATGCATCGAGGGATCGAGCATCGAGGACGGCGTGTTGGCACAGTGCACGATACCGCACTCAAAACCCGCGTCCTTGATGGCTTGAACGGCTTCGGTAAAGCGCTGGCACTGCAGCTTGTAGTCCCAACCCGAAGGTTCATCGGCCGTTGCAAAGTGCGTAAAGACGCCATCACACTGGATACCGCGATGGAAGCTAATACCACGAACAAAGTCGAGCACCTGCGTGTAGTGAACACCGATGCGGTTCATGCCCGTCTCGATGGCTAGATGGTACTTACCTACCTTGCCTGCCGCGACAGCGCACTCGCCATAGGCAAGGGCGAAATCGGACGTATAGACCGAAGGCATGATATCGAACTCGAGCAACGTCGGAATGGCCTCGATAGGCGGCTCGCTCAGGATCAGGATGGGTTTCGTGATCCCGCCCTGTCGAAGCTCAACGCCTTCGTTAACTGTTGCCACCGCGAACATGTCGGCTCCGGCCGAGTACATGATTTTGGCGCACTCGACGGCACCATGGCCATAGGCATCGGCCTTGACCACGCAGCACAGTCGCTGACGTGGATCGAGCAGGTTCTTGTAAGCCCTCGTGTTGCGGCGAAGCGCCCCTCGGTCAATCTCAACCCAGGACCAGCGCGTCAAATCGGCTTTATTCATGATTAGTCATCCGACCCTTCGTCCATGATTCCCAGATCATCGAGTGCGTCCTTTGCCGCCAATTCCATGGCAGGACCGATCAAGTCAATCAGATCGGTCGCAATAACACTCTTCTCACCGTACTCCGTCGCCGCGGCAAAACCCGCGTAACTGTGAATCGCAACGGCATACGAATACAGCAGCTCCCAGCGATCCATCTCATCACGCATGGTAGCCAGTGTGCCAGCCAAAATGCCCGCAAGAACATCGCCCGAACCGGCAGTCGCCAACGACGCCGGACCCGAGAGCGGCAAAAGCACGCGCTCAACGCCACAGATAGCCGTCGTCGGCCCCTTGGCAATAACCACGAGATTGTCGGAGCCAGCAGCCCAGACAACCTTCTGCGCGGCCGCGATTGCAGTCCCCAGATCGTTAACCTCGTCACCGGCAACCAAGCGCGAAAGCTCGCGATAGTGCGGCGTCATGACGAGTGGTTGCTCACGGCGGTACATCTCAGGGTTGCTATCGATACCGTCGATAGCAATCTTAGAAAGGCAGTTGAGCGCATCGGCATCAAGGATCAGCGGCGCATCAAGCTCCAACAAGCCCGAAACCACCTGCATGGCACCGGCAGACGTCGTCATGCCGGGACCGCACAGTACGCAGCTGTACTTCTTTGCAATCTCGCACACGGTCATACGAGCAGCGGCACCAAAAGAGCCGCGGGAATCGGACGGAATAGCAAAAACCGGAATCGAGGGAAGTGCCATACGAATAAGATTGGCACACGCATCGGGCGTCGCGACAGCCACATAGCCGGCACCCGCGCGGGCAGCAGACTTGGCGGCCATAATAGCAGCGCCAGGATACTGCGCCGAGCCGGCGACAATAAGGACGGAACCGCGAGAATACTTATCGATATTCGTGGGCAGCGGAGCAAAGAAATCCACCAGGTCACCGGGCTCGACAATCTCGGCGGCATGGTCGACATCATCGATGACCTCATCAAGGCGATCATAGAGGCCACCGCACACCAGATCACCGGCGTACTCTGGGCCATCAGCGCTGTAGAGTCCGATCTTGGGCGTGATCATCGTGACCGTGCGCTCGGCACGGATGCAGTCGTCGTCGACAACACCGGTTTCGGCATTCAGACCCGAAGGAACATCAATGGACACCACATGATCGGCGCAGTCGTTAACTGTCGGAATCCAGATGGAGAACGGTGCACGCAGGTCACCGTGGAAACCGGTACCAAAAATAGCGTCAACAACAACGTCGGCCTTATCAATCAAAACCTCAAGCTCATCTCGCGAGGGACCGACACACACATGCACGTCACGACCGGCGGTACGGCGGGCAACATGGCGAGCCAGAGCGGCAGGAATCTCATCCGGCTCAACCGGAGACACGATATCCACATCAACGCCCTTATGACTCAAAATATCAGCCGCGACCCAGCCGTCGCCACCGTTGTTGCCAAAACCGACCAGAACAAGGACGCGATCGGGATTGAGTTTTAAAATTTCAGTAGCGGCAAACTCACCCGCCAGTTCCATAAGCTCGGCCTTCGAAGTTCCTTCGCGTTCGATAATATCCTCGAGACGAACGACTTCCTCGGTACTCAAAACCGGTTTCATCTATGCTCCTAGCGTATCTCGCGAAGCATCGCCCAGGTGCTCCGTTAAAGCTGAATTTTGCAGTTGCTCAAGCTCATCTAAAACCGAGCGAGCCTCTTTAAACGTTTGTGCAACGCGTTCCTTGGTGCTAACCCTTTCTTCCTTAGGCTTAGGTCGAGCATCCTCGGTGATCGCAATGGCATTGGCTACGGCTAAATCACCCGTCAAGGTAATGGAAAGCGCAACTTCAACGACACCCAACTCTCGAGCAATCTCGAGCGCTCGACCTGAGAGCACTGCTTTAGGCTTTCCGAGGTTATCACGCGTTACCGAGACGTCTTTGCGGCCGACGCCCTGGCTAAAGCCCGTACCAAGAGCCTTGAGAACCGCTTCACGAGAAGCAAAACGGCTCGCATAGTGCGCCGCAGGACGCGATGAAGCGTCGCAATATGCGCACTCTTCTTCGGTAAACACACGCCGAGCAAACGACGGCGTCTTTTCAAGGATTGATTTCATGCGGGAAATCTCGACGATATCAACGCCGATACCAGCTTCAGCCATGTTCACCTCCATATCGCACAGACTAAGTTATTGTAGCCCGTTCACAGAAGATGCGACAAACGAGGGTTATAAAACACAGCTACTATGTGAGACACAATCCCGTAAACGCAAAAAAGGGGGAGGCCGCGAGGCCTCCCCCTTCCAAGTTCGATGACGGCTCGGTGCCGTCCACCGGTCAGCGGCGCCCTGGCCTCCCACGGGCTGACC